>CAZDTC010000052.1:0-10144 GCA_964508125.1 uncultured Candidatus Kuenenia sp. | reverse complement strand
CCCCGTGGATCGCCTCCGCCACGACGGGCAGACTCGCAAGCGCCCGATCGATGCCGAACAGCACGATGGCGATGCGCTTGCCGGCCAACGGCTGTGGCCGCGAACGGCCCGAGCGATCGCGGAGCTGTTGGTATCCGAGCCGGTCCGCCGCGGCCCGCACCCTTGCCACGCATTCCACGCTCACCTGCGGATGTCCGCGGAGCGCACGGCTGGCCGTGCCGGGAGAAACCCCCGCCGCTGTGGCGATATGTCGAATGGTGACTGCCATAGACGCCCGCTTTCCGAATCGAAACGAGTATGCGACATTCCGGGGCATCCCGGAAGCGGCCCGCGACTGGGAGTGATCACCCTCGCGGGATTACAGGTCTGAGCAAAGGAGCACCCTATGCAGCACGATACCTGCCTGCACGAGAGGCCCCAGTCGCAACCCGCGGGGCGAGCGTCTCGCTTGCCGAGAGTTGAAGCCCCACGGGAACCGGGACGGTTGCCCCACGGCAAGACGGCCCCTTTCTTCTGCTTGATGCTCGTTGCCGCGGCGCTCACCGCCCAAGCCGAAGAAGGAGCCCCGCCCGACCTTCTGCCCACGGTGGGCTCGATCGAGCGGCTCGACCCCCGGTTCGACGCGCTCGTCCCCCGCGACTCCGTGATCGAGGTGCTCGCGAGCGGGTTTGTATGGGCCGAGGGGCCCGTGTGGCTCAAACGGGAGCAGGCGATCCTGTTCAGCGACATCCCGCGAAATCGCGTGATGCGGTTCAAGGATGGCGAGGGCCTGAGCGTGTTCCTCGAGCCGGCCGGGTTCACCGGGCCGGCGGGATATGGCGGCGAGCGCGGCAGCAACGGGCTCACGCTCGACCGGCAGGGCAACCTGATCTCGTGCGAGCATGGCGACCGCCGCGTGAGCCGGCTCACGCCCGGCGGCGGCAAGCGCACGGTGGCCGACAACTACCGCGGCAAGCGGTTCAACAGCCCCAACGACTGCGCCGTGCACTCCTCGGGGGCGATCTATTTCACCGACCCGCCCTACGGGCTGCCCGAGGGCTGGGACGACGAGCGCCGCGAGCTCGACTTCTGCGGCGTGTATCGCGTGTCGCCCGACGGCGTGGTCACGCTCCTCTGCGACACGATGACGCGGCCCAACGGCATCTGCTTGTCCCCCGACGAGAAGCGGCTCTACGTGGCCCAGTCCGATCCGGCAGCGCCGCTCTGGAAGGTATTTGCCGTGCAGCCGGATGGCACGCTCGACGCCGGCCGCACCTTCTTCGACGGCACGAAGCTTTTCAAGGAACGCAAGAAGGGCCTGCCCGACGGGCTCAAGGTGGATCTCGCCGGCAACGTGTTCGCCACGGGCCCCGGCGGCGTGCTCGTGATCGCGGCCGACGGCACGCTCCTGGGCACGTTTCTCACCGGGCAGGCGACGGCCAACTGCGCCTTCGGCGGCGACGGCCGCACGCTCTACATGACGGCCGACTCCCACCTCTGCCGCGCCCGGCTCACCACGAGCGGCCCACTGCCCGGGCCCTGAGCCGTTGCCGGCGTCGCTCACCCGGCTTCCCGAAACGAAGGGCCGGCCGCTGCCGGAGTGAGTGTTTTCCTCGCCCGCTCATCCGACTCGGCGCACGACGGCCTCGTCGAGCCGCCGCAGCTCCGGCAGTGCCTCGCCGATGATCGCCGCATACAGGTCGGCTAGCTCGTCGGGCAGATAGTCGTGCACCACCCTGTTGCGAAGATCCCGGAGCGAGATCCACGTGCCCACGCCACTGATGAATCCAACCTTCTCCATGCGGAGCAACTGGTCGCGAAACGTTTCGGAGATGCTTGCCTCCCGCACCCGCTCCCACGTCCGAAAAAACTTCAGGCTCGACTCGAAGGCCCGCAGGAGGCGATCGCTGAGGGCGTCATACGGTTCACGTTCCTTCGGCGAATAGATGCGCCCCGGCTCGTACGGTGTGTAGGTCGATGCCGATGCGAATACGAGTTCGAGCGCAGCCCGCAACTTCGCGGCCGAGTCGGCCAGGAGCGGCTCCACCGTCATGCGATCCTCACGCGTCGGAGCGAATGAAGGAATGCCTCCTCGGCAAGAGTCATCCGCGCGGGGTCGAGCACGACGACGTCGATCCGCTCTTCGCAGTGGATGAAGAACCGACTGCTCACCCGGCGGGCCGTCTCCAGCCTGGGGGCAGCGGAGAGAATCAGGATGTCGATATCGCCGCCACGCGCGGCTGGATCGGTGCGCGAGCCGAAAAGCTCGATGGAGGAGGCCGACACGCCATCAAGAGCCGCTTCCAGAGCTGCGATCTCGGCATCATCAAGCCGCACGGCGCGGGAGGCGCGAAGAGCGTTGAGTGTCTGGGCAATGCCCGGGGACGCCTGGATCGATGGAGCGGGTGCGGTCGTCATGGGGAAGTCAACTCATGGTACCGTATGCACACATGAGGAGGCCGGCTGCCGGGCCCTCGGGAGAGTGATCCGTGAACAAAAAGATGCGTTTCGGACGGGCGGTGGGCATCGCGCTCTGTGCGGCGGCGGTTTTCGCCGGGCCGGCCCGCGGGGAGGACAACGTGGGGCGACCGTGGATGGTGTCGGAGGCGGCGCTGCCGGCCGGGTTTCCCGGGCCCGGGCCCGTGGGCGAGGTGATCGTGAAGACGTATCCCGCCCACCGGCTCGCGCGGGCTGCCGGGAAGCAGGGCGGCAACGGCGCGTTCATGAAGCTCTTCCGCCACATCGAGCGCAACGAGATCAAGATGACGGCGCCGGTCGTGATGGACTGGGGCGAAGGTCCGGCGGGCGCCGAAGGTGGCGGCGGCCAGCCCGAAGCGATGGCGTTTCTCTACGCGCAGCCGACGCTCGGCGCGTTGGGGCAGGATCCGGCCGATCCGCTCGTCGTCGTGGCGGACGCCCCGGAGACGGTCGTGGCCTCGATCGGCCTGCGCGGGGCCTACGACGAGGCCACGATGAAGCGCGGCCTCGGCGAGGTGCGGGCCTGGCTCGCGAAGCATCCGGAGTGGGTCGAGGCCGGGCCGCCGCGGTCGCTCGCCTACAACAGCCCGTTCGTGCCCTGGTTTGCCAAGTATTCGGAGGTGCAGATTCCCGTCGCGCGGAGGGCCGATGGGCAGCCGGGCGGCGAACCCCGGCCTGAATGACGGCCCGGTCATGAATGCCGGGCGCCGCGTGGCCCGGCGGTGAAAAGCCCCGCGATGCTCACTGCGGCCACGAGGGCCGCGCCCGTGGCCAGGCCCGTGACCGCGTCGGTGGCCAGCGAGAGGATGCCCTTCCAGGGAATGCCGCCCGGCGCATGGCCGGCGAGCGCCGCGGCAAGGTCGCGCGCGGCATGGTGGAGCGCCGGGATGCCGTGGGCCACGATCCCGCCCCCCACGAGAAACATCGCCGCCGTGCCGGCCACCGAGAGTCCGCGCATCAGCCACGGGGCGGCGGCGAGGATGCCCCGGCCGATCGCCCGCAGGACCGCCGACGACCGTGCGGCGAGCAAGAGCCCGAGGTCGTCGAGCTTCACGATCCCGGCCACGAGGCCGTAGACGCCAAACGTCATCGCCGTCGAGATCGCGAGCAACACGGCGAGCTGCGTGATGAACGGCCGGCCCGCCACGACGCCGAGCGTGATCACGATGATCTCCGCCGAGAGGATGAAGTCGGTGCGGATCGCCCCGGCGATCTTCGTGGGCTCGTCGGCTTTGGGGGCGGCATGCGACTCGGCGCCGTGCAGGAGCCGATGGAGGATTTTTTCCGCGCCCTCGTAGCAGAGATAGGCCCCGCCGATCATCAGGAGGGGCGTCACGGCCCACGGTGCAAACGAGCCGATCGCCAGGGCCGCCGGCACGAGGATCAATTTGTTGAGGGCCGAGCCGCGGGCCACCGCCCACACCACGGGCAGTTCCCGGGCCGCGCTCACGCCGGCCACCTGCTTGGCGTTGAGCGCGAGGTCGTCGCCGAGCACGCCGGCCGTCTTCTTGACGGCCACCTTCGTCATGGCGGACACGTCGTCGAGGACGGTGGCGATGTCGTCGAGCAGGAGGAGCAGGCTGGTGGCCATGCGGAGAATTGTCGAGGGCGGAGCTCGGGCATGTCGAGGCCGTGGCGCCCCGCCCCGGCGCCGTTTGAAGCAAAAAGAGCTGCGTCCCCATTTTTGCGCCATAGGCCAGGCTTCAGCCTGCCATGAAGCTGGGATTTCGACAGGCTGAAGCCTGTCCGACGGGGCGACTGGGTGTTGATCGACGAAATCCAGCGTGTGCCGGCGGCGCGTGGCGGATCGATCAGGCCGTCGAGTGGGGCACGCTGCCCCTCGTGGTGAGCGATCCCGGCCATCGAGCCGGCACCCTGGCCGCGTATGTCGACACGTACCTGAAGGAAGAGATCACCGCCGAAGCCCTGGTGCGAAAGCTCGACCCATTCGTCCGCGTACTGCACGCGGCGGGGCTCTTCAACGGGCAGATTCTCAACCTGGAAAACCTGGCCCGGGAGTCGGAGGTGAAGCGCACCACCGTGGAGCGGTACTTTCAGATCCTGGAAGACACGCTGCTGGCCACGCGGGTGCCGGCCACGACCCTCGGCATCCGCACCAAGGAAACGACCCATCCCAAGTTTTTCTTGTTCGACACGGGCGTCGCACGGGCGGCGGCCGGGCTCGCCCAGGAGCCGGTGGATCCGGTTTGGAAGGGCTTCGCCTTCGAGGCACTCCTCCACCACGAGCTCCGTGCTTTCGCCGCGATCTCGGGCAAGTCGCGGCCGATCTTTCACTACGCTGTCAGCGGCGGATTCGACGTTGATTTTCTCGTGCAGACGCGCGCCAAGACGCTCTCCTCGCCGCGGCAGCTGGTAGCCATCGAGGCCAAGCTTGGAGCCAAGCTCAAGCGCGGCTGGACGGCCGGGCTCGCCACGCTCCTGCGGGAGTGCCCGAAGATCGTGCGGCGGGCGGTCCTCGTCTACCAGGGGACAGACAGGCTCGTCGTGGATGGCGTCGAGGTCATTCCCGCGGCAAGGTTTTTCGACGAACTGCACGCGGGGAAGGTGATTTGAAGCGTCGATCGTGGCAGGGCCTTCATGAGGATCAGGGATGATCGTCGGCATTACGGGATTGGGATGGCCAGCCGTTCGGTCGATGTGGCACACTCCCGCCCGTTGGGTTCCGCCGGGAGTGCATGGGTATGGAAACAAACGAGGCGATCTACCGCGATCATGACGATCCGTGGGGATATTTCTCGGCCGGCGAGCAGGCCAAGTATCGGATCACCCTGGAGGCGGCGCGCCGCTGGAAGCCGCGGCCGCGCCGCGTACTCGAGGTCGCCTGCAGCCTCGGGCACTTCACCCGGCTGCTTGCCGACTATGCCGACGACGTGTGGGCCTACGACATCTCTCCCACCGCCGTCGATCGCGCACGCGAACGCTGCCGGGATGTTCCGCCCGCGCGGATGCACATCGACATCGGCGATGCAGTGGCTCCGGCCTACCCGCCCGATTCGTTCGACGTGGTGTTCATCGGTGACGTGGGCTTGCCGACGCACCAGCACCTCGAGGGAGCGATCATCCGGCAGGCCCTGCCGCTGCTCCGCGAGGATGGCGTGCTGGTGCTCGTGGACAACATGCAGTCCTCCAAGCAGGACGACTATGCCGCCTACATCGAGCGTCAGGGAGTCGAGATCGTGGAACGGCTCTATTTCGGCGACCGCTACTGGGCACGCTTTCGAAAGGCGATGAAGCGGCTCCTGCCGCCGAACCTCGCCCGGCGGGCCACCGCCAATCAGGCGATCTATGCCGGGCTGGCAACGCTGGGCCGCTGGCGGGGACCACGGGGATCGAAGCACTTCGGCGTGATCGGAAAGCGCTCCCGCGTCGCGCGGTAGGAAACAGAGCTGCGTCCCCTTTTTCCCCCCGGATGACAGGCTTCAGCCTGTCATCAATGCGGGATCCCGACAGGGGCGCATGACAGGCTGAAGCCTGGTCTACGGCGATCACCCCAGTTCCTCGAGGTCGGCCAGATCCTTCAGCCGGCCTGCAGCCCTCTTGGCCACCCGCATATCGTCAAGACCGAGCACTGGGGCTTCGACATCGCCGAAGGCCGCCGTCACGCGATTGGGCCACGCGGCGTCGAAGTCGAGCCCCGTGACGCTCGTCATGATGTCAATGCGGCTGGGCGGCACCCCGATCTGATAGAGCACCTCGTGCTCTGCAAAGTCTTCGAGCCTCATCTTCGACAAGGGAGCCCGAAACCGCTCAAGAGCTCGCCAGGTGCGAAGTGCATTGTCGCGGGTGGGACGCACCCAGAGATCGATGTCGAGCGTGGCCCGCACGTGCCCGTGAACGGCGAGAGCATGGGCACCGATGACGAGGTGCTCAACGCCCTCGTCGCGAAACGCTCGCAGAATCGCGACAAAATGCGGATTCATCCAGCAAGGCTCCCGTTAGGGCCCAGGCTTGTTTCGTCACTTCCCAGCAGAGTTCAACCCGCTCCGAGGGCGTGAGCGAGGAATAGTCGGCCTTGGGCTCAGGGTCGCCGACGCGTCCGCTCCAGACCGGCCACTCCTCACGATCCTCCCTCGGCGAAGCGCTTGGAGCGGGCGGCGGGCACGGAAAATCTTGGTCTTCAGCCATCAATTCAAAGTATATCGCCGCGATCCGTGCCCGCCGATTCGGGGTCCCAAAAAGGGGAACGATCTCTTTTCGCGTCCGCGGTACCCGCATAGGACGGACTTCAGCCTGTCGGCCCCCTGGTAGACGCGAAAACGGAGACGGGGATGGGTGTCAGCGGCCGGTGATGTCGCGGCGGCGGAGCACGACGCCGGTGGCCACGATGCCCGCCGCCACCATGCCCGCAAGCACCCCGAGCGGCAGCAGCGGCGCGGCCCGCCAGGTCTGCCTCGCGAAAAACCGCTCGGCCATGTCGATCTCGCCGTCAGCCCGGGGCGCCGCCGCCGGCACGAGCGCCCGGTCGCCCGCCGCCCCGAGCTTCTCGAGCGTGTCGTTCATTTTTTTCCGCTCCGCCTCCATGCCATCCTGGATCTCGCGGAGCTTGTCCTCGACCGACTTGTTCGCCTCCTCCATCTGCGTCTTGATCTGCCCCGTCACCTTCTCCTGGATGGCGGCGTTCATCTCGGCGCTCTTCCGCTCGAAGTCGCGCTGCGATTCCTGCATCTTCTGCTCCATCTGCCGGCGCATCTCGGCCGTCTTGCGCTCGGCCTCGGCCTCCATCTCGCGCTTCATGGCCGCCGCCTTCCGCTCGGCATCGGCCTGTGCCTTCCGCATCTCCTGCTCCGCCCTCGCGGCGGCGTCTTCGAGCGCGTCGGCGATCCGCTGCCGGCCCGGAAGGATAAACCGGCGCTGGCCGCCGGCCGTGAGCACCACGGGCACGCGCCGCCGCGGCGGGGCCTCCGTGTGCGACTCCGGATGCGGGGCGCCCGGATGCGAGAGCCGGATCCGCGGCCGCGCCTGCGCCTCCGGCACCACCATCCCCTCGAATGCCCAGCGCGACGGCATCGCCGCAGCCAGCGGCTGCGTGACCTTCGGCAGGTCGGCCAGCGGCACGAGCACGCCGCCAAGCACGATCATCGGCATCAGGAGCACCGGCAGGATTGCCGTCGCCGCCTCCGTGGTGCGCAGCGTGGCCGACACCACGAGGCCCAGCGCCCCGCCTGCGAGGCCCGCGGCGTAGAGCACGAGGAACAGATGCCACCACGGGCTCTGCACGTCGCACGCCCAGGCCACGATCCCGAGCAACAGCGCCGCCTGCACCGCCGCCACCGCGAGCAGGAGCGCCGCCTTCGAGGCCAGATACGAGATGATCGACAGCCCCACCATCCGCTCGCGCCGGTAGATCGGCCACTCGGCCACGATCTCGCGGGCCGTCGCCGACGAGCCAAACCAGATCGCCGCCAGCGCCGTCACGAACATCATCGTGGCCATGTTCACGCCCACCTTCGGCCAGGTGTCGATCGTGGGCTGCATGCGCAGCATTTTGGAAAACACGCCCGCGATCAAGAGGCCCACGAGCGGCGCCTGGAGGAAGAGCACGGCGGTGTTCCAGCGGTCGGAAGCCTTCACGGCGAGGCCCCGCTTCACGAGCGTGAGCCACTGTGAAAACCGCTCCACCGACCGCGGCCGCGGCGCCCGCACCGCCCCCGCGCGGGCCGCATGCCCGCCGGAGCGGCTGTCGACCCAGATCGACTTGGCCACCGACTGCTGCCACTGCTTCACCCACTCGCTCACCGGGCGCGTGGCGAGGCCGCGGAGCAGGCCGTCGGCCGTCGTGGGATGCGGGGAGCCGGGCGGCAGCGGCTCGAAAAACGTGATCGCGTCGGGCCAGGCTCTGCCAAACCACGCCAGCCGGCCGACCTGCTTCGTGGAGGAGTCGCGGGCGATCACGGCCACGGCGTCGAACTTCTGATAGGCCTCGAGGCTCGGCTGGTGGATCGTGACGAGGATCGTCTTGCCGGAGTCGGCGAGCGAGCGGAGCAGCTCGAGCACGGAGATCGTGTCGGTGCTCGAGAGGCCGGAGGTGGGCTCGTCGAGCACGAGGATCGGCGGATCGGTGAGCAACTCCATCGCGAGGTTCACCCGCTTCCGCTGGCCGCCGCTCACGCCGCGCTTGCGTTGGTCGCCCACGCGGGTGTGCTCCGTGCCCTTGAGGCCGAGCTGCGTGAGCACCTGGCGGATGCGCCGCGCGATCTCGTCGTCGGCCATGTCGCGCGGGAGCCGCAGCCGCGCGGCATACCAGAGGGCCTGCCACACCGTGAGGTCGGCGTGGAGGATGTCGTCTTGCGGCACGTAGCCGATCCGGCCGCGGAACAGTTCGAAGTGTTCGTGGAGGTCGAGGCCGCCGATCACGATCCGCCCCGCGGCGGGCGTCACCTGGCCGTTGAGCACCGACAGCAGCGTGCTCTTGCCCGCGCCGCTCGGCCCCATGATCGCCACCATCTCGCCCGGCTCGACCACGAGCGACACATCGTCGAGCAGCCGCCGGCCAGCCGCATCCACCGCCACGCCCGCCGCCTCGATCGAATCGGCCGCGGTGTCCACCGGATGAAGCGCCCGTGCATCGTCCGAGAGCCGAAACCGCTGGTCGCCCACCTGCACGAGCGAGCCGGGGGCGATCTCGACGGGCCGCTCGATCCGGCGCCCATCGACGAACGTGCCTGCCATGCTGCCCAGGTCGCGCACCACCACGCGGCCGCGCTCCACGCCGACGGACGCATGCAGCGCCGACACGAGCGGCCGGTCGATGGCCACGTTGGCATCGGCGCGGCGGCCAAACGTGACGAGCGCCGCGTCGTCGAGATGGATCACGCCCTCGTCGGGCCGCCGGGCGGGCGTGTGGGCGAGGAGGTCGCGGAGCGCGTTCTCGGGGAGGGCGGCGTCGCCAAACACGAGCCTGTCGTCGAGCGTGATCGGTTCGCGCGTGATGCGGCGCGGCGGCGTGCCCACGAACGTGCCGTTGCGGCTGCCGAGATCCTCGATCCACATCCCGTCGGGCCCGACGACGATGCGGGCATGGCGGGCCGACACGCTCGGCTGGCGGAGCACGAGATCGTTGCCGGCGGCGCGGCCGATGAGCACGATCCGGGTGGAGCCGGGTTTGCCGCCAGGCGGCGCGGGCTGGGGCTTCATGGGTTCATCGTCGGCCTGACGGGTCCGGTGGCTCCGACCACATCGGCAAGGCTACGCCAGACCTCCGGAATCGGCAAAAGTCTGGAAAACGTGGGGCAAGCGTCCCGCTTGCCCCACGTTCCGACACCGGCTCGGCTACAGTGATCGCCATGCCCATGCCCCCCGCCGCCCCGATTGCCTGCCGCGACGTGCACGTGCGGTTTCCCGGCGGCCGCAGCGTGCTCCGCGGCGTCGATCTCGACGTGCCCGCCGGCGGGGCCTTGTCGCTCGTCGGCCCGAGCGGCTGCGGCAAGACCACGCTCCTGCGGTGCATCGCCGGCCTCCATGCGCCCACGTCGGGCACGATCGAGCCGGTGCCCGCGGCCGTGCCCGCCGGCACGCTTGCCTACGTGTTTCAGGAGCCGGCCCTGCTGCCCTGGCTCGATGCGGTGCACAACGCGATGCTCCCGCTCGACCTCGTCGGCCGCGGCACGCCCGGCGAAAGACGGGCCGCCGCGGAGCACTGGCTGGGCGAAGTGGGCTTCGGCGTCGA
>CAZDTC010000051.1:0-10494 GCA_964508125.1 uncultured Candidatus Kuenenia sp. | reverse complement strand
CCCCAGTCAGTCGCGGAAAACAGGTTTCCCGACACCGGAGCCTGGCGCCTCCACACGCGCTCGATGCGGGCCAGCGCAGCCGAAAAGTCAGCCACCATTGCCGTGTCTCGCTGGCCGGCGAGAAACGCCCGTACCAGTTCGAAATGACGACTCGCGGAACCATGCCGCGGCCGAAGGAGCACGTCATCATCGACAAACAGGTAATAGTCGTAGGCTTGGCGGTGCGCCTGCGCGAAGAGGAGCGATCGCCCTTCCGCCCACGTGAGACCATCCGCGAGGATCGATCGAAGGTCCTCCTCGTGCCACGCCGAACGATTCCAGTTCAGCCGGAAGTGGCCCCATCCGCGCAGGTCGCACGCGACCCGTCGCGCACGAGCGATCCGATCCGGTACGAGACCGGACTGTTCCAGCAGGCAGCCGCGCATGACGCACCTCACCTTCACTCAGTCAGACCGGAGCCACGGGTTATCAGTAGCCCGGGGAAGCTCGCGGAGATCGTGGAGCCAGGCTGCCAGATGCGTGAGTTCCCCAGCGGCGATCAGACCCGTTGCCACGAGGGCCTCGTAGCATCTGAACAGGCACTCGCCCGGATCATCCGCTGCGTCTCCCAGCGACAGACGCTCCAAGGTATCGACGAACTTGGCGTAACCCCGGTATCCCTCGATCTCCTGTTCGAAGTCCTGCAGCAGGCAATGCTCATTGCGGGCCTGATAGACGGCCGCCCGGGCAAAGACGAGCCTCACTTCGGCTTCCCGTGCAATGCGCTGGGCCACGTACGACCTCCAGATGTCCGTCATCCGAAAGGAGCAGGTCACAGGCAGATACATCAACGGCAGCAGCGCTCTCGGCCACGTGGTGGCCTGACTGTTGAAAGGGGCCCAAGCATGCCGCGGCACGACGATGGAGCACCGTGACTCAAACACGATGGGGAGGTCTTGCCCGCGGGTCAGGCGAAATACCGCATCTACGTCCGGGTCACCGTCGGCAAGATGTTGAACGATCGCCTGCGTGGCACGCAGCCGCTGCGGTCTGCCAATCGCATCAGCTCCGACCCGCGCGACTTCCAGAAACTCCAGGGGCAGCCCTCGCGGCCAAATATTCATTGCCGTGAAGCACGAGTAGGGATTGATCCACCGCCCGTCGTGGTGCGGTTCCGAGCATTCGATCCACTCGCCCGGGGTAGCGAAGAAGCCGTCGTACGGCTCGTTGTCGTCGTCGGTCTCGCGAATCCACTTTGCCCCACCGCGGGCGGCGAGTAGGTAACCGAGCATCTTTCTCGCGTACGTATTGAACGGCAACTGTCGGACCAGTTTGAAACCGGTTTCCACCTGCCGATTCACGGAGACGAACTCACACGCCCCGCATGCCCAATCGTCGGGAGTCCGCAGATCCCCGATGACGATGATCGGTGTGTCTTGGCTTGCCCGCTCGGCCAGTTTGCGGATGGCCACGGTCGGGCTGTTGATGGTCGTTACGGTGATTGCGACGGTCACGGATTCACCCGATTGGACGCGTGCCACAGCGGCGGCCCATGACGCCACCCGATCGGCCGCACGAGCTCCGACGGCGTGCGGTTGCTTGGAGCACAATGCGGACGGAAACGATTGTATTCTTGCCTCATGCTTCCGACATTATCTCCGGTCAGCCGCTGGCCCACTTCTATGGCCAAGCTCTCGCGGCTATGGTTATCGACTAGCGTCAGCAGCCGGACCGCTGACTGCCAACTAGCGGATCGGTCATGAAGTCCATGCTCCAGCTCTCATTGGTCTGCCCGGTCGGCGGCGTCGAACACGAAGCTCGGCCCGCGAGTTCCGTCTGCTCCGGTAGAGGAAACTTGATCGGGCGAATCCCAGCACTTTCCTCCAAGGTCCGAAGCCGTCGCAGGTCGGCGATGCCGAGCCTTACAAACCGCTTTATCCATCGGTAAAAGGCCTGCTCGCTGATCCCGAGCTTGCGGATCACCTTGGCAACCGATGTGCCCGACTCAACCTGCCGCAACGCGAACGCAATCTGCTCTTGAGTAAAGTGCTTTTCTCCCATCTAAAACACCAACCCTTTCTGGTGATGCCAAGGTCAAAAAACCGAACATCACAGATAGACCAAGAAACGGGAAGAAGTCAGTATCCTGAGCACCTGCCTTGGCCTAGCGCATCTTCGCGAACAAGGCCCGCCACAGCGCCAGCCGCTGCTTGATCGGGACGAACCGGGATCCGGCGACGAGAACCTTGGATTTCCAACCCATGAGCCGGTGGCAGCGGCGGCGATCCACTGCCCAAAGCACCCTGCAGGCGACATCGTGTGGATGTAGCAACCCGGCGGCTCCCGCCCCCTTGACGCCGCCGCTGTCCTGAAATTTTGTGTTGGTTCCCGATGGGGAGAACGTGACGACGTGATTGGTGTGCCGCAGTTCCTCGCCCAGGGCAAGGGACCAATTGAGCAGGAACGCCTTCGATGCCGCATAGGTCGCCATTCCCGGCAGAGGATGATACGCGACGCTACTCGCGATGTTAACGATCGCCGCCCGATGCTGCTGCAGCGCGGGAAGCAGCCGATATGTCAGCCGTAGCGGAGCGAGGATGTTAACGGCCACGGTGGCTTCAAGGTGGTCCGGTCGGGCGTCGGCGAGGTCCCCCTTGAACCCGACGCCCGCGTTGTTGACGAGCCCCGCCAACTTCATTCCCGCGGTCGCATCGGCGACCCGCTCGATGTCGCCAGGATCTCGCAGGTCTGCCCGGATGAACCGCAGCGATCTCGACTCCCGCAAGTGATCGCCGCAGAGGTCCACGGCAAGGACGGATTGCCCCCGTCGCAGCAGGCACTCAGTGAGCGCCAGTCCAATCCCCGAATTCGCGCCCGTCACGACCCACCAACCGTCGCCCTTCCTAAATGCGGCGAGGACATCTTCGCAGCCGGACTCCAGGCGAATCGGGGCTTCCGGAAGAAGGGTTTCGCGAAATGCTGAGTCTTCGGCGGCCAGATAGTCGCTAAAGAGTACCTTCGCCTTTAGGGGCAGCCAGGGATGCAGATATCGGACCAGCGGCACCGCGAACGACAGGGGAATGCTTCCGCGCAACGGTCCGTGTAGGTCCTCGTGAAAGAGCCTCGCGATCTCTCCGAGCGACCTGTTTTCTGTGACGGCCACGTACGTTCTGTCGAACGCACCGCCGGCCTCCATGCACCGCACCAGCGCTCGGGCCAGATCGCGGACATGGATCAGCGGCACGCGTCCCGGAAAAGCCAGGGATGCGAACCACGGCGAACCCGAAATGACCGCTGCCAAGGCATTGAGATGTGAGTTCCCCCGCATCCCCGCTCCATACACCCATCCTGGCCTCACGATCGTGTACGGCAGTCCGCTTTCGCGCACGAGCTTCTCGGCCTCGAGCTTCGACGCGCCATAATCCGAAGACGGACAGGGCGGCGATCGCGGTGTGAGGGGCGTCCGGAGCCGGTCTCCCCACCCCCTGTCGATCGCTCCTACCGTGCTCACGAACACGAACCTGCGCAGGGGCCGCGATCCCGCCAGTGCTTCCAACATCTGCCGGACCGGTTCGACGTTGATCACCCGATAATGTCCACCGTCGCCAAATGTCGCGTCGGCCCCAAGATGAAACACCCATTCCGCATCGCGCACTGAGGACAGCCACGCCTCGGCATGCAGCAGATCGCCAACGACGGGATGCACGCGGGCATCGGTCGGTGTGCAGGGCCTGCGAACAAGCACTCGCACGACATCGGCAGGGCCGAGATGCCGCAACAGTTCCTCCAGAAACACCCGGCCCACGAAGCCGGTGGAGCCCGTCACGAATACGATCACGCTTGTCTCCCTCCCTCGCCCAGCGATGCCCCCGGACCATCTCGGTTCGCCTGCGGCCGCAGGGCATACGTGACGACGTGGACGCTGGTCTGCGGCAGCAGCATCTGCTCGATCGCAGCACAGGCGCTCCCTACGGGCACCGCAGCGCACAACACCGCCGCGGCGTAGCAGTCCGCCAACGCCTGGACGACGCGGCTTTCGAAGTATCGCCGGCCGCGTTTGAGGCGATAGTAGAGGTAGTTGTGCGGGCCGGGCATGACGTTGCACAGCGTCTGCACCCAGGCGAAAAACGTATACGCCCAGAGACGCTGTGCGAGGAAGGGTTGAAAGTCGTATTTGGCGAAGAGCGCGTCGAGCGACCGCCGTGAGAACTCGTGCAGATGGGCTTCCGTATCGCGGAAGGCCCAGCGGTCGCCGAAGAGCCGGGCCGCCGTGCTGTCGGGGTTTGGCACGCAAATGAGCAGCCGCGTGTCGGCGTGACACCGCTCGCGAAGTCCCCCGACCAGGCGGAGCAATGCCTCGCACGGTATGTGCTCGAGCGAGTGCCATGCCGTCACAACGTCGAACGGGCCGTCTGTGTCGCCGATATCGGGGACGATTCGAAGATGGAGATTCTCCCGGGCGAATCGGACCGATTCACCGCTCACCTCGATGCCGGTGACGTCATCGAAGCGACTCCGCACGTGGTGGAGAAATTTACCCGTGCCGGAACCGACGTCGAGAAGCGTGCCGTGCCGCACGCCCGCCTCAACTGCCAGTCGTACCTGATCTTCGGTGAGCGAGTCGCGGGACGCGACGACGTCGGGCGCGAGCACGCCGTTGTCGACGGCCCCGTTCGTGTGCCGCGCGGCAGCACGGCGGTGCCCGCACGATCGGCACCGAAGGAAGTACACGCCATATTGGTCGACGCCGCCGGTCGATCCACAGACCCAGCATGGAGCGGCGTCTGTCACACGGGCCTCTTGGGCCCGCGGCCGATCACGACGACGTTCCAGCAGAGCGGCCTCAGGAACGGTAATACCGTCAGCAGCACGTTGTCGAGCATCTTGAGCGGCCTGTAGAGCCATGCCCAACTGTCCGCCTCCTCGATCACCTTTTTCCAGAATCGCTCCTTGTTGGGGCTGCGTCGCTGAATGACCGCCATGATGATGAAAACGAGCAGCGTGGAGAGCCAGAACCAGCGGATCTGCGACGAACGGAAGTGGCCGCGGATCTCGCGGATGTCGGCGAGCGTCAACGGATGCTCGTCCTCGGTCCGCACCTCGGTCGCCATCCAGCGATACACGTTGATAACCGGGTTGTATGCCACGGGATCCCAACTCACGAATGTTCCATCGTCTTTCAAGAGCGGCAAAAGACGCGCGAGAGTCTCGGCGATATTCACATGGTGCAGCGTGTTGCCGGTATAGATGATGTCAAAAGACTTCTCCGCGGCGATTGCAAGATCCTCGGAGGCCGACACGACCGTCCGCAACGTCACGTTGTTTTCGGCCGCAAGCCTCTGCGCCGCATCGAGCATTCCCGAGGAGATGTCAGTCGCCGTCACGTCGGCCCCCTCGATCGCGAAGAAAACACTCGCCTCGCCGAGCCCGCAGCCCACGTCGAGCAGCCGCTTGCCGCACAATGGCCCGAGCGACTGGCGGATGTACCGCATTTCTGGCGCCGTGCAGGCCGTGTTCATGCCCAGCACGTCGATCGCCGCGACATCGACGCCGGCCGCCCACTCGTCGTGAAAGTGCTCCTCGCTCTGCTTTCGCACCGCGTCATGTGTGCCGTCCTCGCCCGCACCAGCCCTTTGCGTCATCGCCGCCCTCTGCCCCGCTTCGAAGAGGCCGCTTGCCTCCAAGACGTTCCGAACGGCCTCGTCGAAGTAAGCCGCATTCGCGAGGGCGACGTCGTCGGCCCGCCGGCCGGCGTCATCGATCACCGCCGCCTGCCGGGCGTAAAAACGAGCCCCCTTCAGCGACAGCAGATACTGCCCGGGCTTCGGCGTGTTCCAGCGCACCAGCAGGCCACCCGGACCGGGATATTCGGGCGTCAGTGCAGCAACCCACTCCGTCAGCCGCTGCGCCTGGAACGCGTTCTGCCGCCGCAGGGTTTCCGCTAGCCGCTTCGCGGCGCTGGCAAATTGAAAGACCGCACTCTCGAAGATGATCTTCTTTGGCATGGCTTGGCATCCGGTCTAGCTGACGGCCGTTATCCCCGGCTCCGCGAGCATGATTCGCTCTCGGGGCTCAGTGCGGATTCGTTCGGCGGTCGCGAGAATGTCGTCGAGTGACAGCGGCCAGGGCTTCTTCGGCGGTTTCGCGAGGAACAACTTGACGCGGTCCCACTTCGCGGCGAGGTACCGCATCGCGATCGTCATCTCGGGATAGCTTCCGTACATGCAGCCACCACACCGCGACGTGACGCCGTGCACGCGCTGCCGGAACGCACGGCTCCGATAGACGTGCGGAAAGTCTGGCGCAAAAGTGGACACGGCGCCACTGCGGAGTCGGAAATCGCAGCACGGGGCAAAATCGCCGTTGGGCAGCACGGCAAAGTAGAGATTCGGGCTATCGCACACACCGGCGTTCCGCGACCGCCACGTCGTCGGTTTTTCCGCGACGAACCGGATGATGTCGTCGAGATACTGGTCGCTATCATACAGAAGATATCCCTCCCGCCTCATGGCCCGCACCCGTTCGATCAGCCGCACTACGTGGGGAATCTCATCCTGTTTCCAACGTTTCGACTGATCGAATGTACGGAAGCCCATCGGCTTGTCGAGCGTGCTCACATGGACCGGAACTAGGGAGGTGAACCACCCTATGGCGGTGCCAAAGCGGATCACGTCTTCGACGTCGCCAACGTTGTCACGTTGCAGGACACACCCCAGTGACGCAAAGCTATTGGCCGCGGGCAGCAATCGCGTGAAATCGGCAATTGCCCGAACGGCGTCCTCCCAGGTTTTCTCGAAGCCGCCATTGATGTCGTCCTGGCGGCTCGGCGTGAGGGAATCGAGCGAGATCGAGATGTCGCGGCCACCCGACTCGATCACCTGCTGAATCCGCTCCGTGCTAGCCAGACCGTTCGTCTGCATCCGCACGTGGACCCCCCGCGACTCGAAGGCGTGGATGATCTGATGCAGGTCAGTCCGCGCGAAGGGCTCACCGCCCGTCAGCAGCACCATCGCCACGCCCATGCTGGCAAAATTGTCCGCTATACGCTGCACCTCATCGAGCGTGCATTCGCGCACGTCGGAGTTGGCGTAGATGATGTTGCACTGCTGGCAAGTGAGGTTGCACCGCGCGGTGATATAGAACTGCACGTAGACTGGCGCGTCGTGCAGCAGTGCGGCACGCGCCAGGGTGAGCGTTGAAAGGCTCGAAAACATGCTCATCGGCAGTTCCTCGTTTGTTCCGACGCCACGTCACCGCGTTGTCGTCCCCGCCATGTGTGGGGCGTCATTCCAAGACTCCAGTGCCGCTGGTGGGGAATTGTCGGCGGTGTGGACTGGGTTGCGGATGCCCGCGATGATGTATAGGGGACGGCCCTTGCTCTGGTCGAATAGCCGCCCCAAGTACTGTCCGAGTACGCCCATGCACAGTAACTGCACGCCGCCCAGCGCGAGGACAGCGAAGAGCACGGACGATACGCCCGGTAGATAGTTGCTAAACACCACGGCCTGCACCAAGATGTATGAGATGCCGAGAAACCCGCAGCTTGCGGCGATCGCGCCGGCGTATCCCGCCACCCGCAACGGTACGTCGGAGAACGAATACAAGGCGTCCATCGCGAACCGCAGCATCTTGCGGAATGGGTACTTCGTCTCCCCCAGATGCCGGGCTTCCCGCGCATAGTGAATCGCCTTCGAGCGGAAGCCGACCCACGCGACCATGCCGCGGATGAAGCGGTGCCGTTCACGCATGCTGCGGACGGCATGCACCACCGTCCGATCCATCGCCCTGAAGTCGCCGGTATCCACGGGGATATCGACGCTCGTCATCAATGACAGCAATCGATAGAACCACTTAGCCGTTAAGATTTTGAACGCGCTTTCGCCCACCCGCTGGGTCCGCTGCCCGTACGCGACGTTGTAGCCGCTCTCTATCGCCTCGATCATTTCGAGCAAGACCTCGGGGGGATCCTGCAGATCGGCGTCGATGATGCAGGCGATGTCGCCAGAGGACTGATCGAGACCGGCCGTTACCGCCATCTGATGGCCGAAATTACGGGAGAAATGAATGACGGTGCAGTGGGGGTGCTCCTCTGCCAGCGTGTCGAGCAGCGATGCCGAACCATCCCGACTTCCGTCGTTCACAAATATGAACCGCCACTGCCAACGCGGGCAACGTGCTGCAACGTCTGCGAGCCGTCGCCATAGAACCGGCAGCGTCTCCTCTTCGTTGTACAAGGGGACGATGACGTCTACAACGCCGCTTTGTGCGTGATTGGGATAGTCGCTCATGGGCTCATGCCTCCGCTGGATCACCGCGATGCCGCTGCCTCAGTGCCATCCGCGCACCGCCGACGGCCTTTGAAGCCACGGTACACACGAAAAATGTCGTTGTCCAGAATCGCCGGATCACCATCTTCGGCAGCCCCGCGGGGCTGGTAAACATGCTCATAGCCGCGGAAGACGATCACGTAGTCATATCGACAGCCATCCGCCGGTCTCTCCGTGCTGCCAAACTGCACCGCCGCCGTATACAGGGGGCAGATGGACTGGTGGAACGAGACATCCGCGCCGCGCATCGCGTGCAGCATTCGGTTGTAAAGCACACGATCGGTGTCGGCATGCGATCCCCTGGCGTAGTTGCCGATGACGAGGATTCGGCGTCCTTCCGGGAGCGAACGGCTCCACCGATCGAGATCCCGGACGCCGACATCGACCGCGGCCAGGTGAGTTCGTTTGTTGAAAAGGAATGACGAGGCCCGGCTCACGCCCAGGAGGCTCTGGTCGAGTACCGTCGTAGCCATGTTGAAAAACAGGTACATCGCCAAGAAAGCTGCGACAAACCGGAAACCGAGCCTGGTGCCTTGCGCTATCCACACGAGCCCCGTGGCTGCCGGCACGGCCGTGAGCGTGCCGCATGCGAGCATGTATTTGCCGTAGGAGTAGGTATGGTTCGTGGCGAACAGCGCGAGCGTCGCCAGCACAAACGTCACGTACACCGCAACAGCATAGGCTGCCGGGGCGTTCCGGCGGACGGCCAGCACGGCCACACCCGCCGCACTGGCGATTAACAGGCAGACGACAACGGCCGCCATGAAAGTGCTGTTCGCATAAAGTGGCATCCACCATGGCACGCCCCCCGACATTGCGAAGAGCGTCGGCCAATATGTATGGTTCATTGTGATGTCTCGGCATCCTGTGACGATGGCGAGAAACCGAAATGACGCGTGGAACGGAAACACAATGTTCCTCGCCAACTCATCAAGGAAGCCGAAAGTACCGACCTTCGACTGGAAGAAATCGACACCGATCGCCAAACTGCGATTGCTGAGGGCGGCGGCCAGGGTCACTTGCGTCGCCAGCAGCGCCGCACCTGCCGGCGTGCGGTCGCGAAGCCATCCCAAGGACAGTCCGGCGATGAGGATGAACGCGGGAATCGCCTGGTACGGGTACATGGCGATTCCGAGGGCGAGCGGGCCGGCGAGCGCACACTGCGTCGCCCACCACCGTAGGCTCGTTCCAGGGCGATCGCCGTCAAGCAGGATGCAGGCGGCGAGGATGCCGCCGTGCAGCACGAAAGAGTTGACGTATTGCGCGAAGTAGCCGTAGTCGAAGAGTTGCGGATAAATCGACATCGACGCGGCAAGCGCCGCACCGCAGGCGGCAGCCGGCGCAGAGGACTCCAGCACCTCCAGAATCGCATGGATCAGCAGTGGGAGCATCACCAGCAGGGTGAATGCGGCCACAGCGTAGCCTTCCCGGGTGTTGATTCCGTTCAGCGTCGCCATGGTCACGAGCGTCATCAGGTCGGCGATTCTCCACGGGGCGATACCCGCATCCGCCAGTGACGCCCCTACGAGTCGCTCGGACCATGCGATGTAGTCCATCGAATCCGTCAGTGACTGGCCGAGAAACCAGCCGTCCTCGGTGATCGCGGGGGCAAAAGCGAACAGCGAGCCAGCAAAGCCCGCAGCGAGCAGGGAGGGCAGCCACGAACCCAGGGTTGTTATCACCAGCGCCTCCCGTATGGCAGCCCGATGCACGACCGCGATGGAGGCAGAGCCGACCGTCAAGCCTGCAAACGCAAACAGGACCGCGTGTGCGCCGGGTACGACGTAAGTCAGGCTGGTGGCAACCACGATCACAAGCGACATGCCCGCGGCCCACGACGCGGCTGTCGCGACGACGGCCGAACGACGCGCGAAGAGGCTCAGGCAGAACGGCGCGCCGAGCAGCAGGAAAACCGCGTTCACCCATGCAGCACGGGTCACGAGCGTTGCGGCGCGGCGGGCGTACGTAAAGCCCGATGCATGAGGCACGGCGGGCAAAGGGATCACGTGGGCGCCCTCGGCCACTTCGGCGGAGTAGACCATGTGTCCATCGCTGATGATCGCCACTGATGTCGCCGCCAAGTTCGTTGGAATTTCGATCGTGCGCGGCAGATCGGCGACGTGGATCGTGCCGGTTGCGAGTCGTCGCCGCGTGCCGATGCCGACCCGTTTAGTCCCCTCCGGCCCCG
>CAZDTC010000050.1:0-10524 GCA_964508125.1 uncultured Candidatus Kuenenia sp. | reverse complement strand
GTTTGATACCGAAAACCGGTTTCGACTCCGGGCCGCGAAGGCATCGCCCAAGCGAGGCCTCGCGCTTTTGGAGAAACTCGACACCGCACTCCAGAACGGCACTGCGAAGCGAAAGCGTGGCGGCCGCTAACGGCGGTTTGCTAACCATAAAGTGTCACGTTAGGGTTGAAGCATGGATCTCCAGGCACTCACCGCGAAGAAGCGGACGCTCGACGGGCTTCGGCCCCTGCCGCCGGCCCTGCTTCAAAGTCGAGACCTCCGCCGGGGGCTACCAGTTGTTTGACAAAGCGGCGATCGATCGCTGCCGGCAGATTCAATCGCTTAAGGCCCGCCGGCTCTCGCTCACTGAGATTCGAGCGGCGTTCGAGCAGCCATGATCGGAGCAGCGACTCGTGCCTCTGCGGCACGCCCTTCGCGGCATCGTGACTACGCCGACAATTCGGCGGCACAGGGCGGCTGGGCGCCCGCCCGCGAGCACGTGATGGCGGCTGCGCGGGCCGCCCGCGCGAGCACGTCGGTCAGCCGCCCGTCGCAGAGCCCCGGCAGGCCGTGGGCGATGATGCCCTCGACCAGCACCGCGCCCACGGTGTCGCCGGCGCCGACGGTGTCGATCACCGTCGTCGCCACGGCCGGCACCTCGACCACGCGGTCTTGCGTCACCGCCACGAGGCCCGCCGCACCGCGGGTGATCACGACGAGCGCGGGGCCCTGCGTGAGGCTCGCCCGCGCGATGTCGATCGCCGCCGGCAGCCCGCGGGCCTCGGGGTGGAGCCAGTGCAGGTCGTCCTCCGACAGTTTCACGACGTCGCTGATCGCGATCCACCGGGCGACGGCCGTGCGGTAGTGTGCCCGGTCGCCGCGGACACTCGGCCGCACGTTGGGATCGTAGACCACGGGGCAGGACAAGCCGCCCGCCCACCGATGCAACGCATCGCAGCCGGGCTCGACGATCGTCGCCAGAGTGCCGACGTGCAGCACCGCAGGCGTGCCGCGGGGCAGCCAGGCGTCGCTGAAGTCGAAGGTCGCCGTGCCCGCGAGGCTGAAGGCGTAGGAGGCCTTGCCGGCGCCGTCGAGCGTGACTTCGGCGAGCGCGGTCGGCTTGTCGCTCGCGAGCGATCGGCGCAGATCGACGCCCGCGGCCTCGAGCTCGGCCCGGGCCGCGCGGCCGTGCGCATCGCTCGAGATGCCGTCGATGAAGCAGGTCGTGATGCCCAGGCGGGCGAGCGCCTTGGCGGTGTTTGCGCTGCCGCCGCCGACGATCGCGTGCCGCCCCCCTTCCCCGTCGGGGATGAGGTCGATGAGCACCTCGCCGGCGACCCAGGCCTCGACGGGGCTTCCGCTGTTGCTTGTCGTGGGTTTCATACTGCGAAAGTATGCCGGTTGCGGGATCGGAAAACAGGGCCACCTGCCGGCGCCACGCCCACGCCCGCTCACTCGGTCGTGAGGGCGAATTCGAAGCGGTTGGCGGCTCCGCGCTCCACGGTGGCCTCGAGGCCGCTTGTGCCGGGATTCATGTATCGCTCGGGGATCATGGAGCGGATCTGAATCGTGCGCCCGTCGAGCTTGCCAGACAACCCGTCTTGGGTGCTCACGAAACCTTTGGAATCCATCTTGGTGATCCCCACGCGGTGCAGGCCGACGATCGCCCCGTCACCGACGTCGAACGTACTCAGCGTAAACGCACCATCCGCCGCGGTCGTGGCACGGCCGGGCACGCCGCCCGCCACGGGGCTGAAGAGCACCGCCGCCCCGGCGACCGGCTTGCCGTCGAGCATGACGACGCCGCCCACCGGCACCGTGCGCGGCGGCTTGCCGCACCCCGCCACCGCGAGCAGGAGCAACGCCCAGCGCAGGCCGAGCAGTCGGCCGCTCATGGGGGTGCTCCGGTCTTGCCGTCGTTGCGGGCACCAAGATATTGGAATAGTTGGTGGTCGATTGTCTCCGCGAGCAGAAGTACGGCGCCGTCGCCAAACAAAAACGACGCCGCCCCCGGATGCCGGGAGCGAAAGCCGAGCTCGTAGTTGTAATTACACCATCGCTTGCACCCGTTCGACCCGGTCACGGCAGTCGCATCGCAGGTGTCGGTATTGATCGGGTTCAGCGTCGTCGCGAGACCCTGGCCGGTGTTCGCCCCCAGCCAGCCGTTGATCATGTGCAGTGAGCAGCCCGGACGACTCTCGCCGTAGAAGATGGTCTTCGACAGGCCGTCGGTGACGGTGCGGATCTTGATCTCGAGAGACAGCCGGTTGAACGGGCCGGATCGCAGTTCGACACGATCCTCCCACACGAAGTCCGGCGGGCCGGGCACGGCGTATGACCGCAGGGCGTAACTTTCGGTGCATGAACAATTCGAGTTGTCGCCCGTGAGGCTGGGGCCTGCCGACGCGACGTAGTTCGAGACCCCGGGTTTCCGCGACCAGCCGAGCGTGGCAAACGCCTGGCTCACCTGGCCAGGATCATCACTCGGGCAGAGAAACCCCGGAATCACGGTTTCGTAAATGAAGCGACCATCCGGATACTGCTGGGTGGCCGGATCGGATGTGAAGGACATGGCGTTGTAGACCTGCACCTGCTCCATCCAAGGCAGCAGCCGGGCCAAACCGCTGCCCCGCGCGGCCGACCAGTCGGGGAGAATGTAGCCCCCTGCCGGGAGCGATCCGTTTTTTACGTTCGTGTAGCCCGCGACGGCCACCCCGAGCTGCTTCAGGTTGTTCGTGCAGCTCGACCGCCGGGCCGATTCACGGGCGCTCTGCACCGCCGGCAGGAGAAGGCCGACGAGGAGCCCGATGATGGCGATCACCACGAGCAACTCGACGATGGTGAAGCCGCGGCGGCAGGACGTGTTCCTGGTTGCAGTCATCGGGTTTTCGCAGCGACCGATTTTCCGAGCGACGGCTTTTCTAGCGACAGGCTATAGCCTGTCCTACGCGGCGAGCCGGCGGCGGGCCCACGCGGCGACGGCGAGGCCGATGCCGGCGGCGGCCAGGGCGAGCGCGCCCGGTTCGGGCACCACGATGATGTCGCCGGTCGCGGCGCTGAACGTAAGGGTCTGAGGCCCCGACACGAGCGACCAGGTGCCGCTTGCCACCTGCGACCACGTGCCGGTATAGAACCCGCTCGACGTCACGCTCGAAAAGTCGCCCGTCGGCGTCCCGGCGAAGCTGAACAGGTCGAACGTTGTCTGGTCTGCCACGGCACTGCCCAGGCCGAACGACAACGACAGCGTTCCGCCGTACGTGAGTCCGCCCGACGTGGTGAGGCTGATGCCGTCGTAGAGGCCGCCGCGTGTGAGGCCGTTGATCTCCATCAGCGTCGTGGCCGTGGAGGTGAGGACGAGCGACGAGAGTGTGAGCACGCCCGGACTATTGCCCGGCGACAACAAGCCGCTGACGGTGGCGGTGCCGCCGATCGTGCCGGAGCCGGCAAGTGTCGAGCCCGCTGCCACGCTTACCGCACCGCTGCCCAGAACGCCGTTCACCGTCAATTTTCCGGCGGTCACCGTCGTCGCTCCGCGGTAGCTGTTGCTGCCGGAGAGCACCACGGTACCGGCGCCGATCTTGTTGATGCCGACGGCAGTGTCAGAGAGATTGTCGACAATCTGCCCGGAAAACGCCACGGTACTCGAGCCGAGGGCCTGCAGCCTCGTCATGCCACCATCGTTGGCCGTGTTGAAGAGTTCGATCGGCCCGCTGAACGTGGCGGTGCCGGTGGAATCGTAGCCTCCCAGCGTGCGGGTGTCGGAGGCATGACCCGTTTGCGTGTTGTTCATCGTGCGGACCGAGCGGGCCGAGGTCACGCCGTTCTTCAGCAACAGCGCGGCGCCATAGTTGTTGGCGTCATTTATCCCCACCGTCACCTGCGCCGTGCCCTGGCCGAGCGCCCCGGCCGACCCGTTGGCCGGATCGTTCACGCCCAGGATGAGCGTGCCGGCGTCCACGCGGGGGGCGGCCACGTCAAACGTGTTCAAACCGTTCAGCAGCAGCGTGCCCGCCCCGCCTTTCAGGAAATACCCGCCGCCCGCGCCGCCGACCTTGCTGATCACGGCGTTGATCGTGAGGTCAATATCGGCGTTGGTGCTGTCCAAGGCGATCACACCCAGAATGTTGTTCGGGCTGCTGTAGGCAACCTTGCCGTTGACCACGCCACCCAAGGGATTGCCTGCGGACCAGTAGTCGATACGGGCCTGCGCACCGCTGACGGTTTCACCTTGAATCGTGAGCGTGCCGGTGCCGGTGGTGACCGTCGGCGCCGAGGACCCCGCCGCATCGCCGAGGAGCAGGCCCTTGCCCCACTCGGAACGGATGGTCTGGTCGTAGCCGTTCAGATCCCAGGTCCCGGATTTGACCTGTGCGATCAGGTTGCTGTTCACCGCGTTGTTCACGCCGTTTTTCAGCGTGCCTCCGTCCACGACCAGGCCCGCGGTGATGCCGGTCAGACCGCTGCCGAACGTGTTCCCTGCGTTCGAGAGCGTCACGGTGCCACTGCCGACGATCGTCAGCACCTGGTTTGTGCCCGTGATGGCTCCAGAGACAGCCAGCGAGCCGGCGTCGGCCCCGATCCGTGCATCACCGGTGAGTGTGACGGGGCCGGCGTAGGTGTTCGCGCCGGAAACGTTTCGCAGGGCGCCGCCACCGGCGTCGCCAGTGCCGGTGATCGAGAGGGCTTCAGCAGCGGTGGTGATGTTTCCCTGGAGACCGAGCGAAGCACCGCTCGAGACAGTCGTGCCGGCGTAGGTCGAGCCGAGCGCGTTGGCGTGGGCCGCGATCAACAGGCCTGCCGAGACCGTGTTCGAGCCCGTGTAGGTGTTATTTCCCGACAAAATCCACCGGCCGGCTTCCGTCTTGGTGATGCCGATGGTGCCTTGCGTGTCGCTGAATCCCGTGCCGCCGCCCGTCGCCTTGTTGTTGGTGATCACGCTCTGGATTTCATTCGTGTTGGCGTTTGTGCCTCCGAGCGTGAAGATGCGGTTCCCGAGATTATTTTGTCCGGCGATGTAGTTGTTCAACGTGCCGGATGTGAACACGAGCGGACCGCTGCCGTTGCTCAGAAGGCTGAAACCGCCGGTGTCGGCTGCTCCGGTGGTGTCGTTGAAGCGGATCTGGCGATCGGTCGAGTTACCAGCGCCCACGTAGTCGATCGTGGCGTTCCAATCCAGAGCCCCAGCGCGAATGAGAGAATTTTTTCCGAGACTGCCCGCTTCGTTCGCATTGCCCAGAGAGTTCACCTGGACGATTCCGCGATAGATGATCGTGGACCAGGTGTCGTAGGTGTTATTGCCCGAGAGGATGATCCGGCTGGTGTCGCTGTTTCCCCAGAAGTTGATCTCGTCCGGCCCCCCGGCACCCTTTGTCCCGCTCAGAACGCCGCTCAGCGTCTTCGTCCCATCGTAGCGGACGAGAATGCTGATGTCTGCCAGTTTGAGGTCCGCCGAAATGACGTGGTTGCCGCCGAAGAGGCCGATCTCACCGGAATTTCCCGTGCCCAGGATGAGTTGGTTGCCCCCAATCGTGACAACCGGAGTGGACTGGATTCGGAGGCTATAGTCGCTGGCGGACGACAGCGTGAGCCCGGACAGGTCATTGGTCGTGTTGAGGTTCGATCCACCAGTGAACACGACGTTGTCAGCGTTGGCAGGCACCGCATTGCCTGACCAGTTGGATGTTCCGCCGGTCGTCGTGCTCCAATTCGTGCTCACCGTGCCCAGCCATGTGAGCGACGCGGCCTGCGCACCACGCATCTGCGCGACGGCGAAACCCGTCGTTAGGCAACAGAAGATGGCAAACGTGCTGAGCGACTGTGAACTTTGGCGGTTCATCTGCATGATGGCTTCTCCCACTCATTTTTTCCGGGAGCGGTGCGTCCGACCCCCACAGAAAAGATTAGTGTGGGTTCGGCGGTGCTGCGTGCCCGTTTTGCGTCGCCCGAGCGGACATATTTCGCCACCGGGCGGGACGTCGGCAGCGGACTGGTGATAGTCTGAAAGCGATGAAGTCGCCCCGGACCAAACAACGCAAAGACGAAGACACGACCGCCGGCGGGGCCGGGGCCGGGCGGGCCGCCGGACCGCCCAAAATTGCGATCATCGCTGACCCGGCGGGGTCTTATGTGCGCGGGCTGATCTCGGGGATCACCGCCTACGCCCACGAGCACGGCCCCTGGGCTTTCACGCTCTACCACGATCCGCTCGACGCCAATCTGCCCCGCCGCGTGCGGGCCGAAGGTGTCGCCGGCGTGCTGGCCCGGATCCACACCAAGGCCATCGGCGTCGGGTTCGCCCGGCTCGGTGTGCCCATCGTCGATCTCCTCGAGGAGATCGTGATTCCGGGAGTGCCCCAAATCGTCGTCGATGACCGGGCGGTGGCCCGATTGGCGCTCGATCACCTGCTCGATCGCGGCATCAAGACGATCGCCTTTCTCGGCCTGCGTGGTGCGAGCTACTCGGAGAAGCGGCACCGCAATCTGGTCGAATTATGTCGCGACCGGGGGCCGGAGATCGTGGGGCCGACCGGGAGAGCCGGCGATCCGTTGACGCTGGTCGTGCAGGGAAAGTTGAAGATCGAGACGCACGGGCCGGCGATCGCCGCCTGGATCCAGACGCTTCCCAAGCCTGTCGGGATCGTGGCCTGCAACGACGTGTGGGCGTCGGTCGTGCTTTGGGCGTGCTGGCGGGCGCGGGCCGAGGTGCCGGATCAGGTGGCCGTGATCGGCGTGGACGACGATCCGACGTATGGGCGTGTGGCCGGCCCGACGCTTTCGAGTGTCGATCCCGATGCCCATGCGATCGGCTACCAAGCGGCCGCGATGCTCGCCGGCATGATGGCGGGAGCGCTTGCGCCAGCCCCCCTGACACACGTCGCGCCCCGTGGCGTCGTCGGCCGCCGCTCCACCGACATGCTCGCCTTCACCGACCCCGCACTTGCCGAGATGGTGCGCTATGTGCGCGACCATGCATGCGACGGCATGACCGTGGGCCGGATGGTGAAGCGGATCGGGGTGTCGCGCAGCACGATCGAGCGGCTGTTTGCCGAACACGTCGGCCGCTCGCCGGGCGAGGAGATCGCCCGCGTGCGGCTAACGCGGGCGCAAGACCTGCTCACGAGCACCGACCTCGACGTGGACGCCGTGGCGCAGCAGGCGGGCTTCGCCTACACGAAGACGCTCCGCCGGGCGTTCAAAGCCCGATTCGGGGTGGCGCCGGCCGAGTATCGGACGCAGCGGCGAGCGAAGCGCGGCGTGAAGCATCCATGAGCCACGCCTGCGCTGTCGCGAGCCTCCTGATCGTGACCGCCTTCGGCCATGCGGCCGCGGCCGATACCGCGCCCGTGCAGATCGCCGCGGCACGCCGGGTGGCCGTCCCGCTGGGTCCGTTTCTCGGCGAGTCGATCGCCTTCGAGGACGCGCTCGAGGCCGCCCTGGCCGACGCTGCCGCCCGCAGCGCCGCCGCGACCGACGGCATGCCCGTGCGGGCCATCGTGGAGATTCCTCCGGGCCGCCACCTTCTCCGGCGGCCGATCGCGATCCGCGACCGGGCCGGAATCGGTATCGACGGCGGCGGGGGCACGCTCGTGCAGACGCAGCCCGTCAGGGTGTTTGAGATTGAGCGCTGCCGCGATGTCGTGATCACGAATCTGGCGATTGACTACGAACCCCTGCCATTCACGCAGGGCGTCGTGACCGAGATCGACCCCGCTGGGATCACGGTCGATCTCACCATCGATCCGGGGTATCCGGGCGACGCAGCCTTCGCCGCCCGGCTGCGCCATGGCATGTTCCATGTCGTCGACCGCGACCGGGAATGCTTCATGCTCGGCGGCCGGTATGCCCTGCAGACCGCCGCAGCCATCGCCCCAGCCGCCGGCATGCTCCGCGTGACGCTCGTGTGGAGCAGTTTTGAGTGCGGACCCGGCCAGCGGCGCCTCGCTCGGGGCGACACGGTGGTCGTCACGGCGCCGGGGCCGTCGGCGTTCATGATCCGCGACTCCGATCGGATCGGGTTCGTGGACTGCGGGCTGCATGCCGCCCCCGGCTTCGGCATGATGTTCGACGGCGGCGCGGGGGCGACCGTGCTCGAACGGCTGCGGGTGGTGCCGGGGCCGCCCCCGACGGATTCAGGCCATGCCCGGCTCTGCTCGACGAACGCGGATGGCACCCACTTCAACTGCGTCGAGCGTGGCCCCACGATCACCCACTGCGCCTACAGGCTCACCGGCGACGATCCCGTGAACGTGCACGGGCTGTATTGGTTCGTCGTCGGCCAGGTGGGCCCGCGCGTCTTCGCCCTCTCCCCGCGGCACGCCGTCGGTTTGCAGGTGGGGGACACCGTCGATGCCGTTGATGGGGAGACCCTCGCCGGAAAGGGAGAGGCGCTGGTTGTTGCGATTCGGCCACGGCCGGCCGGGGAATGCGCCGCGAGCGTGGCCAGGGTGTGGGCCGGGCGGGCACCGCCCCTGGGCTCGGAAGTGGTGCATGAGGTGACGTTCGACCGCGATCTCGATCTGGCCGTCGGCGATGCCGTCGCGTCGCGTGACCGGTGCGGCGCGGGCACCGTGATCCACCACTCCTCGTTTCATGGCGGGGGCCGCGTGATGGTGAAAACGCACGATGCCCTCGTGGAGAACAACACGTTCGAGCGCTCCAACATGGCGGCGCTCCACGTCGGCTCCGACATCGGCTACTGGGCCGAGTCGAGCTTCGCCCAGGACGTGACGATCCGCGGCAATACGTTCCGCGGCTGTGGCACGACCGCCAACCATTTCTTTACGGATGCCGACGCCTTCGCGACGGTGTTCGTGGGCTGCACGCACGCCGCAGGCGTCAGGCACATCCCGCCCGGCCGTGAAAACAAGCGGATCCTGATCGAGGGCAACAGGATCGAGGATTCCGGGGCCGCGGCACTCCAGATCATGAACGCCGACGGCGTGCTCGTGCGCGGCAACACCATTGGTCGCACGTTTCTCCGTGGCAGCGTCTTCGCGGCCGGCAGTAAATTCGGCCTCGTTCCGGATGCCGCGGTGCTCGTGCTCATGTCGCGCGACGTCACGCTTATGGGCAATGAGATCGCGACCGGCGACATCGCCCGCCGCCGCCTGTTCATCGATGACGCGAGTGCGGGAGCTGTGAATCAAACGCCGCACGAGTGACCGCGGATGGCGGGCGGCAGCGGACGGTGCTCTGCGCCATGGACGTTGTCCGCTTGACCGGGAGAGAGCCAATTAATATGGTTACCCATATGAAGACAACTGTCGATATTGCCGACGACCTTCTCCTCCGTGCCAAACGGGAGGCCGAAGCTTCGCAGACGACGTTGCGCAGCCTCATCGAAGAGGGCCTGCGTGAGGTGCTCGGCCGCAAGGCGGCGGCGAAGCCAAAACCGATCAAGCCCGTGACATTCCGGGGAAGAGGCCTGCAGCCCGAATTCCGCGGCAAAGGCTGGGACGCGATCCGCGACGCCATTTACGGTGCCGAGGAGCCATGATCGCGATCGACACCAATCTGCTCGTCTACGCTCACCGCGAAGACAGCGAGTGGCATGCTGTAGCCAAGTCGTGTCTCGTCGATCTCGCCACCAGTGGAAACTCCTGGGCCATCGCCTGGAGCACCCTGCACGAGTTTCTTGCCATTGTCACCCATCCGCGCGTCTACGCGCCGCCCACCCCGCAGGCGACCGCCTTCGAATCGATCAAAGCCTGGCAGAACTCGCCCGGCTTGCATCTGCTCCACGAAGGTCCCGGCTATCTCGACAAGCTCGAACGCTTGTGCAAACAGGCCAGGATCATGGGCGGAAAGGTTCATGATGCCCGGATCGCGGCCATCTGCCTCAACCACGGTGTCGCCGAGCTCTGGACCGCTGACCGTGACTTCTCGCTCTTTCCTGAATTAAAGACGCGCAACCCGCTCATCGCCCCGTGATCGGTGCTGAGCACGGGAAGCGTCGGCGGCCTGTCGGTGCGGCCCCCGCCGCGGGCTACGACAACGCCCCGAAAGGCAGCGACGTCGCTCCCATGACGCCCCGCCCATCCGTATTGACTCATTGAACACAAATGGTATACTCATGACATGAGTAAACGGTTACAAGTGCTGCTCGCGGAGCGGGAATTGGAAGAGATCCAGCGGCTTGCCCGTCGCGAGCGACTGACTGTGGCGGCGTGGGTGCGGCGGGCGCTCGACGAGGCGAAGCAGCAGCGGCCGGCGGGTGATCCGGCTCGCAAGATCGCCTCGATCAGAGAGGCCGCAACGCACGAGTTTCCCTCCGGCGACATCGATTCGATGCTCGCAGACATCGCCCGTGGGGCGGCATCCGGCCCGATTGTTCCCCCTCCCTCCCGCCGCCGACGACGCCCGCGGCCGTGATCTTCATCGATTCCAACATCCCGATGTATCTGGTGGGAGAGCGACACCCCCACAAGATCGACGCGCAACGGTTGCTCGAGCAGACGGTGGCGGTGAACGAGCGGCTGGTGACCGACGCGGAGGTGTTCCAGGAAATCCTGCACCGCTACACGGCGATCGACCGCCGTGACGCCA
>CAZDTC010000049.1:0-10613 GCA_964508125.1 uncultured Candidatus Kuenenia sp. | reverse complement strand
TCCTCCTCGACGAGCCCGGCCGGCAGTGCCACCGCGTCGAGATCCTCGATCAGAGCCACAAGTATATGGGCGGCGCCACCGAGTGCATCCAGGTGGCGGCGGCCGCGGTGCCCGCGCCCGTCGCGGCGCCTCCGACCACCGTCGCTCCTCCGGGGGTGCCGGCGCCGGTCGTATTGCCGCCGGTGCAAACGCCGCCACCCGTGGTGTCGGCTCCCCTCGTCGCGCCCGTCCCGCTCGCCGCGCCGGCCCCCGCGCCGTCCGCGGCCGTGCTCGAACTCGACCTCGTCTCGCCGGCCGAGGTGATGTCGGGCGCCGTCGCCGAGTGCATCGCGACCGTGAGGAACACCAGCGCCGTGGCCTCGGCTCCGACGTCGCTCGAGTTCACCTGGGATCCGGCGTTTTCGCCGCTCGAGGCTTCCGACGGCTACAAGCTCGGTACGTCGCAGGTGTCGTGGACGCTGCCGGCCATCGAGCCGGGCGGCCAGTTGCGGCGGCAGATCAACCTCCGGCCCCAGGCGCCGTCGACGAGCTTTCGCGAGTCGCCGGCATCGCGATCGTGCGTACGGGCGGTGCTCAGCGGCCTGCCCGGAGGCGTGATGATGGCCGACGAGGCATGCGTGATGGTGCGGTCGTCGACGCCGCGGCCACGGACTCCCCGCGAGGCCGGTCTGCGGCTCACGCTCGCCGACCTCGACGATCCCGTGCAACTCGGCGGTGCGACGACCCTCGTCTGCACCGTGACCAACAACGGGGCTGCCCCTTCCGGACGACTTGACATGGTCATCGTACTGCCCGACCAGGCCCGGATCGTGGGCGATCCGAGTCCGTCGCGGGTGCGGATCGACGGGGCGAATGTGGGATTCGACTCGATTGCGAGCCTTCCGCCGGGCGGGCACGCCACGTTCGAGGTCTCTTACCGCGTGCCCACGGCCGGCAGCACCCGGGCCACGGCGATCGTCACCGGATCCGAACTCGACGGTTCCCTCGAGGCGAACTGCGTCACCTCGTTCACGGCGCCCTGACGCCGTCACGACCGTCACGACCCGCGCAGGCGGTGTGGGCGCGGGCGCCTGCGGGCAACCTCCGGCTTTTTCGGTGCGGGGCTGCGCCGGGGCCTTCCCGATCGCCGATGAGTCGACGGGGGAGACGACGATGCTCGTGGTGACGGCGAATTGGGCGATACCCGACGGCAGCCTGTCTGCGCCGCCGCCGCGCCGGCACTTCCGGCAGTTCATCACCGACACGTGCCGCGCCGCGGTGCGCGCCGGATTTCGGAGTGACGGCCGTTATTGTCCGATCGATCGCGTCGTGCTCGTGCTGGCTGGCGACACGTTCGACGGCCTCGTGAGTGAGCGGTGGCTCGGTGAAGCGCGCCCATGGGAACGGCGGCGCGAGGCGGCGGCACGGCACGCGGAGGTGTTCCATGCCGCATGGAGACATGCCCGCCGGCCGCTCGCCGCGGTGGCCCGGTTGGCCAGGCGTGGCATCGCGGTGCCATCGGCCGGGCGTCATGGGCGACCGGTGCCATCTGCATGCGTGAACGTGCCCGTGCACGCCGTGATGCTGGCAGGCGATCGTGATGCGGCCTTGGAAGGATTGGCTCGGGGAGGGCCGTCGGAGCGGCTCGGCATCGGGGTTGGGAACGCATGGGACGACGGCGCCGTGCTCGTCGTTCACGGCGACGCCGCCGATCCGCTCGCCGCCGGCGATACCGGGCCCGCCATCCTCGAAAGCCTCGCCGTCGATCTGCTGGCCCGATTCGCCGCCGTGCTGGTGGCCCGGCCCGCCTTCGGGGACGAAGGCAGGCGGCTCGTGCGCGCCCTTTCGGGCTGTCATGCCCTCGAGATGCCGCGACACCTGCGGACCGGACTCCTGACGACGACCCACGACTCCGCTGACACGGCGTGGGTCATCGACGCCTGGCGCCGAACGGTCGATCGTTGGGAGCGAGAGGCGCGGCGCCATGACTGTGCGGCCGACCATGGCGTCGTGGATGCGATTGCGTGGTGGATGCATGCTCTCGAGCCGGACACCCGCCCGAGTCCGGCGGCGCGGCAGGTGATCGCGGCTCTCGCGACGTCGTTGTCGCTCCGCGGCGGCGGGCATGCCGTCACGGTGGCGGGGCATCCGGGGGAGGTCGCTGGCCGCATCGACCCGCGCGTGGTGTGCCTGGGGCCTCCGGCCCTGCAGAGCGTCACAGAAGCGGGATTCGGCCCCGGTGGGCCGGGCGCGGTATCGTGCGTCGAGGCGGGGCCCACGGTGGGCCCCACGTCGCCGCCGGCCGTGGCCCTGTTCGAGGCGGGTGAGGGCGGCGGGCGGCGACTGGAGTGGTTGAGCGCGCACGACGTCGGCGGTGTCGCCCCCGCGCGTTCCGGAGCCGTGCCGATCCTCGAAGCCGCATGACGAAGCCGTTCAGCATGCCAGACCCTGCCGTTGCGCCGCCGCCCGATCACAGCGCGGTAGTCGAAGTGCGGACGACCTTCCCACGTCGAGAGGATGCCCTCGCCTGTGCCGAACGGCTCGTGCGGAAGCGGCTTGCCGCGTGCGTGCAGGTCGACGGACCGATCACGAGTGTCTATCGCTGGGAAGGCACGGTGGAGACGGCCGATGAGTTTCGCTGCGCGTGCAAGACGAGTCGACAACGGGCCGCGTCATGCACGGCCGCGATCCTCGCCATGCACTCCTACGAAACTCCGGAATTGATCATCGCTGAAACCCACGCGACGCCCGCGTATGCCGCCTGGGTGCGGGCCAGCGTCGAGGGAGAGCCTCGGAACGGAGATGGCCGTGATGTCGGCGCGACGTCGTGACGATCTGTATGCCTTCGACGCCACGCTCCATCGGTTTCCCGACGAGCCCGTGGCCGGACCACTGCATGCCGACGCCTGGGGTACGTGGCCCACGCTCGCCGTCGAGCATGCGCAGACCGTGATGCCGCTTCGCACCGGCTTCGACGACGCGTTCATGAGATTGGCGAAGATTGAGCAGATGTTCGTCGAGCCGGATGGTTCGTTCGTGTGGACGAGCCCGCGCGAGGGCCTGTCATGGCAGGTCGACGGCAACGCGTTCGAGAGGGACGGCCGCGTGCTGCTGGTCGATCTCAAGGGGAGTTGCCCGCCTGCGGCCTTCGACAGGCTTCTCGCCGCGTTCGGCTGGCCCGACGAGGCCGTGATGGTGCAACTCGTGAAGCCGGCGGTATTCCTCGACGAAGCCACGTTTCGGCGGCACGCGGCGGCCCGTGGGGCGGCGGGGGATGGGGAGACTTTGCGTCCCCGGTGACGACCGCCCGTGGCAGGCTTTTCCAGCCATGCGGTGAAACCGGCGTCGCCGGACGGTCGGCTGCCGATACCATGAGCATCGTTCTTGGAGACCACGCCATGCGGCCCACCATCCTCCTGCTGTTGTTCAGCGGTGCCTTCGTAGGTTTCGGCGTGGGGGCGACCCGTGCGGGCGCCGAGCCTGCGCCGCTGACGGTCGCCTACGGCAACGGCGTGCATGCGTACTTCGAGGGCGACTACCAGTGCAGCTACGACGCACTTTCCGGAGTCATCGAAGCCGGTAGCAACGACCCGCGGGCCTATTACTTCCGCGGTCTGTCGGCCCTCAAAATCGGCCGACTCGACGAGGCCGAGGCCGACTTTCAGCAGGGGGCGAATCTCGAGGCCGACGGACGCGGGAGCGTGGGCAGCCGCGCGATCGGGCGGGCTCTCGAACGCGTGCAGGGCTGCGACCGCCTCAAGCTCGAGCAGTATCGAGGGCGGGCCCGGGTGGCGGCGCTCGAGCGCGACCGCGATGCGAATCGGCGGCGGTATTCCGACATCTACGATTCCGAGGCCGACGTGCTGCGTCGCCGTCGTCCGGAACGAATCGAGCCTGCCGAACCGGTCGCAGCTCCCAGACCCAGGGCCGAGGCCGAGGAGAGTGAGGCAGTCGAGGAGGCCGATGCGCCCGTGGCGGAGAAACCGCTGGCGGATGCCGAGGCCGATATGGAGGAGCCCGCAGAGCCGGCAGAGAAGCCGGGTGACACCGCCAATCCCTTCGCCGACGAGCCTGCCACCGAAAACTAGGCCGCGTCAGTCGGGAGCGCCGCACGCCCAGCCGGCGGCGGCGAGACAGCCCCACCCGACGAGCAGCAGCACGCCGCCGATCGGCACGATCGCCCCCAGGATCTTTACGCCCGAGAGGGCCAGGGCCGCAAGGAATCCGCTGAACACGAGCGTGCCGAGAAGGAACGCCCAGCCGGCTGCGGACAGGAGTCCGCGAGCCGCGCCGGCCTGCGGCAGCCCCGCGAGCACGCCCACGAGCACGAGCGCGAGGGCGTGGTACAGGCAGTAGCGCACGGCGGTCTCCCAATTGGCCGACTGCCCGTTCGCTTCGAGCAGAGACTTCAGGCCGTGGGCGCCAAACGACCCCGCGGCCACGCCGAGGAAGCCGAGAACCGAGCCGGAGATCAACCAGAGCCGGAGCATGAGGGGAGAGGGCCGATTGAAAGTCCGTGTTCTTCCGCCTTACGGCCTGCTCGATCCGAGGAGCTTCTCCTCCTCTTCCTCCTGGATGATGATGCGCGGCGTCACCATCAGCATCAGGCTGTCGGTCGTGCGGCCGAGGCCGACGTTCTTGAAGAGGCGGTTGACGTAGGGGATCTTCGAGAGGATCGGCACGCCGAATTCGTTGCGGCCCTCGCGGAGCCGCTTGATGCCGCCGAGGAGCACCGTGCCGCCGTCCGGCACGCTCACCGTCGTCGTCACGGTCGTGAAGATGAATTCTGGCAGCTGGATCGTGGTGCCGCTCGACCGCACTTCCTCCTCCCGGTCGGCCTTGACGCCCGTCGTGACGCCGGCGTTCGCGCCCAAGCCTCCGGCCACGTCGGCCTCACCGTCGACTCCCGACTTCTCGTCGCTGCTCTTCGTCTTGGTCGACCGAGAGCCCTCGAACTGGAACTGCTCCACCTTGCCGATCTGCGAGAAGAAGGGGACGAGCGTCAGCCGTACGAAGCGACGGTCGCTCGAGACGACGGCCTGCACGTTCACGGCCGTGCCCTCGGAGAGCACCGTGATCACCGGTTGCTGGGCTGCCGCGAAGTCGCCCACCACCGGGATCACGCTCGTCACGAACGGCCGCTGCGTGGTGTCGGAGACGAAGGCGTTTTGGCCGTTGAACAGCGTCACCTTCGGGGCCTGCATCACGTTGGACCGGGTGTTGCCCTGGGCGGCCTGGATCAGGAAGAACGCCTCGATGTCGGAGAGGATCGCAAACCCGAAGTTGGCGGCCGACGTCGTGGGATCGGGAAGTCCCGGCAGGGAGGGCACTGTCGCGCTGCCGAAACTGTTTTGGCGGAACGGGATCGAATAGTAGTTGCGGGCGTAGGCGGGGGCATTGCTCTGGCCGGTCGTCTGCGATGGATTGAACACGTTCAGGCTGCCGAAGGGGGAAAGGGCCACGCCGGGGTTGCCTGTGTTGTCGAGGCCGATCGTCTGGGAACGGCCGCCCGGATTGGCCTGAATGCCGAGCGTCGACGGATACGTGGAGCCGTTCGACTGCGTGGGGACGGCGGTGAGGTTGAGCGGGTCACCGACGTTGGTCTGGATGTTGAAGTCGAAATCGACGCCGATGCGCTCGAAGAACGTGTCGTTGAGGCGGATGAACCGGACTTCGATCGTCACCTGGAGATCCTGCAGGCGGCGCAGTTGCACGAGCAGGTCGGCGATCTCCTCGTGCACCTCCTGCGTCTGGCTGATCACGAGGCTGAGGTTCGTGGCGAAGGGCTGGATCGCCCCCTGGCCACCCACCGTGTTCCACGTCTGCGGGGCGACGGTGTTTTGGATCAGGTCGATCAGCGACTGGAAGTCGGCCTGGCTGCCGCCCACGTTCGGTGCGCCGAATGGGATCGACGGCATCGAACCCGTGGCAGGCGGGCCGCCCATGCCGCCCTGGAACTGGGCCAGGGCGGTGGGGTTCAAGCTGCCGTTCGCGGGTGTCGTGCTCGCGCCGTTGATGCCTGCCGGTGGTGGGCCGGTCTCCACGGAGAGCGTGTTGCGGGTGGGGATTCGTGCATAGCCGTCGCGGAGGGCGCCGGTGATGCCGAGCCCGTCGGACGAGAAGTTGGGGATCGGCACCACGAGGTCGGCCACCTGGTAGGAAACGCTGTAAAACTCCCCCTTCACGAGCCGTGGGCTCGTGACCTTCAGCACCTCGTCGCGGATCGTGTAGTCGAGGTGGAGCGGCTCGAGCAGGAGCTTGAGCGCGCTTTTCAGCGAGATCGGCTGGTCGAGGGAGATCGTCACGGGCGTGTCGCTGCGGACCGCCTCGTTCTCCAGGCCGACCATGTCGAGGTGGATCGGGACGTCGGCCTGTTTGGCAAGCGCATCGAGCACGGCCGCGAGCGGCTCGTTGCGATGGGCGGCCCGCACCTTCACGGCGAGCTTCCTCTGGATCTCGACCTCGGCGGCCGAGGCCCGCGACCTCCCCTCGGCCTCGAGGCGCGAGCGGTTTTTCGTGAGGTCGGTCCAGTCCTTGGTCTCGGGGAAGGCGATCGGGCCGACGAACGGGGCGCTGGAACGCTGCGCATCCTCCGCGTCGTCGAGGAAGGCGGCCTGCTTGACGCCGTCGAGCGACTGCTGCGTGCTGAGCCGCCGCACCATCCGGCTCTGCGAGAGCAGTTGGCGGACCACCGGGTTGTCAGGAGCGAGTTGGGCGGCCTTTTTCGCGATCGCCTCGGCTTCGGGGAAGCGACGCTCGTCGACGAGAACATTGTATTCCTCGACCAGCATCGCCAGCCGTTCGTCCACCTCGACCCGCTTCGCCCGCTCGCGATCGATCTGGGCTTCGACGGTGGCGTTTTTCCGGTCGAGGGCGATCTCGGCCCGGCGCTTGCCGGTCGCCTCCTCGATGTCGTGCCGCGTGCGTTCAATGCGTCGTTCGAGTTGGCCACGGACATCGGCGGGAATCGTCTCCCGGGCGACGCTCGCAGTGGTCGCGTCGAGGATCGCCATCGCGTCCGCCGGTGATTTCTGGGCGACACGCTTCGCCTCCAGTTGTTTGGCGGCGACCTCGGCCGAGAGTCTCGCGATCACGAGATCGGCCGGTGCGCCGGGCCCGCCCGGCGGATGTTCCGCGGGAGCGGCGGCCGGCTCGGGCACGTCGCCGTCGGGGGTCGCGACGGCATCGGGTGTCGGGCGGGCGCCAGACGCCGTGATCGCGGCGCTCATCACCCGCCGGGCCGCTTCCGCCTCCACGGGGCCCGCTGCCGGGGCCGCGGTCTCGGCCGAGTCGTCGGCCGCCGCCGCGGCCAGTGCGGCGAGTGCGAGGCCGCAGAACGCGGCAAGGCCGAACCATGCTCGGCATTTGAAAGTGCGGGCCATCGGGTGAGTCTCTGCGGCGGTGCGAAAACTTGCCGAGGGAGAAGTAGCGGCCTCGGAAGCCGCGGGTCAAGGTCATCCGCGTCCCGGGAAAATGGGGCAAGCGACCGCCCGGCCACTTCGAGAGAGAAAGGCAAGATGGGCAACCCCCGACGCCGCGCCCAGCTCAGACGGCCTTCGGAGCGGCGAGGGCCCGTTCGACCGTGTCGAGAAGTTGGTCGACGCGGAACGGCTTGAAGAGCACGAGGTCGATGCCGGCCTGGCGGGCCTTCACGATCGAATGACCGGGGTCGTAGCCAAAGCCCGTCATCAGCACCAGCGGCACGTGGTCGAGAATCTCCTGCAGTTTCAAGAGCAGTTGATAGCCGCTCATGTCCGGGAGGCGGATGTCGGCGATGATCACGTCGTAAGCCTCGCGGCCGCAGGCGGCCCGCACCATCGAGGCGGCTTCGGCGCCGTCACGGGCGGTTTCAACGGTGCAGCCATACCGCTCGAGCAGCGAGTGGGCTGCGGCCCGGACCTGCTCGTCGGCATCCGCCACGAGGATCCGCCGGCCGGCCAGTGCGGGCCGACGCTGCCCCTGCCGCGACTGCCCGTGGGCGACGCTCGGCGTCATCGTCTCGCCCACCTTCTGGATCACCTGCTTGATGTCGCGGGCGTTCCGCAGGATTCGCTGGAGCCGTTCGACCACGTCGGCGTCATGGCCGATGTAGCGTTCCATCACGTTGACCGCGTCGTTGAGAATGTCGTCGACGGGCAGGGCGACCGCACCGTGGATCGCCTCGACGCTCTCCGCGGCGGTCGACGCCTTTTCGGCCACCAGCAGTTCCAAGGTGTTCAGCGCGGCTGCGACGTCGCGCGAAAAAATCTCCAGAAACTGGAGGTCGGTGTCGGTGAAGCCGCCCGGCTCGGGGCTCTCGACGTTGAATGTGCCGATCACCTGTTCGTGCAGCATGAGCGGAACGGTGAGGGAACTCTTGGCCCCCTTGCAGCCCTCGAGATAAAGCGGGTCTTTCGTGGTGTCGGCACAGAAATAACTCCTGCCCGTGGCGGCCACGAATCCCGTCACGCCGTTGTGCTCCGGGCGGGCGTGGAGGATGCGGGCCTCGGCCTCCGGCTGCATGCCTTCCGCCAGCAAGGGCTCGAGTCGCCCGGTCTGCTGGTCGAGCAGCCGGATCTCCAGCACGTCGAACTGCAGGAGATCCTTCGCGTAGTGGATGATGTTGCTCTTGAGCAGTTCGATCCGCTCTTGCACCGTCATGTCGGCGAGTTCCGACGGCGAGAGGTCGGCGAGGTTCTGGCCCGCCTGGTGGATCGCGGCCCGCTTCTGCTGCTCGAGGATGGTGGGGGTCACGTCGCGCACCGCGGCGACCACACTCCGCGCGCCTGCCCGAGGGGCCGCGAGCAGGTGGAGGTAACGATTGTCTCGCGTGTGAAGAGTCGCCGCGACGATCTGACCGGTGGTGACCGCCGTCTCGAACGGCCGCTGGTCGGGGCCTACGACGTCGGGGTGGCCGAGGGCCGCAAAAAAACCGTGGCCCTCGGGATTCCGAGGGCCACACCAGGTCGCGAAGCGTTCGTTCGACCAGCGGACGATGGTCGCGTCGCCGCCGGCTTCCGCGTCGCCGCCGACGTCGACCAGGGCGACGCCGTCGGGCAACGCGTCGAGGATCGGTGCCGGAGCCGGTGCTGACGCAGGCAGGGATTCGCCTGCCGCGCGGTCGAGAGATCCACCGTTTTCCGCCACCGAACACCCTCCATGCCGAGCGAAACGGCCGAGCGAAACGCCGGTTGAGAAGTATAAATTCCGTGCATGGCGTCGACAAATGTCGGCGGGCGTTGCCGCGGGTTGGGGCGTCCCTATACTCCTCATGGCTTTCCCGCCGCTCTGTCCCGAGGCCGACCAGTGACCGTGCCCGCCAACGACCAGTCCTTTTTCGTCCGGCATCAGTTCCTCATCTATCGACTGTTTTCCCTGTCCGGCCTGATCCCGGTCGGGGCGTTTCTGGTCGTCCATCTTCTGACCAACGCCTCGGTGCTCGCCGGCCCGGGGACGTTCCAATCGCGGGTCGACATGATCCACTCGCTCGGGCCCCTGCTGGTGCCGATCGAATGGGCCTTCATCTTCCTGCCGATGCTGTTCCATGCGACCGTCGGCTTCATGATCATCGCCGGTGGCTTGCCGAACGTCGGGTCGTATCCGTATGTCGGCAACGTGCGTTACACGCTCCAGCGGGCGACCGGAATGATCGCCTTTGCGTTCATCATCTGGCACGTGATCCAGTTGCACTGGATGGGCGCGCCGCTCGGCGGGGGGAAGTTCGATCCGCATCATGCCTCGAGTTCCGCGGCGGCGGCTCTCCAGCCGATCGGTGTGGCGATCCTGTATGCGATCGGGGTCCTCTCCGCGGTGTTCCATTTCGCGAACGGGCTCTGGACGTTGGGCATCACGTGGGGCCTGTGGACGAGCCCCGCCGCGATGCGTCGCGCCAGCTGGGTGAGCGTGATCGTGGGCATCCTGCTCGGCGGTGCGGGGCTCGGTGCGCTCGGCGGGATGCGGAAAGTCGATGTGGAACAAGCTCGAGTGATCGAGGATCGGATGGACGAGGTGAAGCGGATGCTCGAGGGGAAGTCACCGCCGGGAAACCCGGCCGTCGGCTCGCCTCCGGCGTCTCCCGCCGTGCCCGTGTCGGCGGCGACATCATCCCGAGGGAGGTGACGCGATGGCTCAAGGGCGCGTGTTGGTGATCGGAGGAGGCCTTGCCGGCCTGGCGGCCACGATGCGGCTGGCGGAGCTCGGCGTGGGGGTCGATCTCGTCAGCCTCGTTCCCGTGAAGCGGTCGCACAGCGTCTGTGCCCAAGGGGGCATCAACAGCGTCAACGCGCTCACGCGGCAGCAGGGCGACAACGAGTGGAAGCACTTCGACGACACGATCTACGGCGGAGACTTCCTCCAGCACCAGCCGCCTGTCAAGGAGATGACCGACTGGGGCCCGCGGATCATCGACCTCATGGACAGGCTCGGGGTGCCCTTCAACCGCACGCCGGAAGGGTTTCGTGACCAGCGTCGGTTCGGCGGCACACTCTACAAGCGCACGGCGTTCGCCGGCGCGACGACGGGCCAGCAACTGCTCTACGCGCTCGACGAGCAGGTGCGCCGCTACGAGGCCGAGGGGCGCGTGAAGAAGTGGGAGTTCTGGGGCTTTCTCGAGCCGGTGGTCGACGAGAGCGGCCGCTGCCGCGGCGCCGTCTGCC
>CAZDTC010000048.1:0-10702 GCA_964508125.1 uncultured Candidatus Kuenenia sp. | reverse complement strand
GCCGTCAACAGGCGCGAGGCAACGAATGAGCACAGTTCCTGGCAACGAAGGACACGACGTGAAACCCGAAGCGCGAACGGTATTCATCGGCGCGCAGCCGAGCGTGCTGTGCGGGCCGGAGCTGGCCGTCGGGGATGCAGCCCCGGATTTCGAGTTGTGGCAGTATGTGGATCAAACTCCCTGCCTGATCAATCGCGAGCTTCTGCTCGGATACCAGATGCCGGTGCTGTTTTGCTGCCTCCACTCGGTGGATACCCGCGTCGGCGCCATCCAAGCCCGTAAGTTCGAGCAGTTGCTTTCACGATTCGATCACGAGGTCGCCGCGTTTCTCGTCAGTTCCGATCTCCCGTTCACCCAGAATCGTTACGCCACCAAGGAATCGCTCTCGTTCCTCTCAGTCGCGAGCGACTACCGGGCTTCGTTTGGTCGCGCGTTCGGTGTGTATCTGCCGGAGTGGATGTTTCTCACCCGCTCGGTGATCGTCACCGATGCGGCGGCGACGATCCAACACATCGACATCGTGACCGAGTTCACCGACGAGCCCGACTACGGTTCCGCGATCAACGCGCTCGCAGAGCTTCTCTAAGCGGCACTGCGGGCATGAAAAACCAGGCCCGACACGATGCGCTGGTGCTCGAGCACCAGGGGCTCGTGCGGGCGATCGCCTGGAGGATTCATCGCAAGCTCGCCGGCAAGGCGGAGCTCGACGACCTCATCGCCTACGGCCAGCTCGGCCTGCTCGAGGCGATCGCCGCCTTCGACGCGACCCGCAACCACAAGTTCACGACCTACGCCTGGCATCGGATCCGCGGGGCGATCCTCGACGGACTCGGACGGATGACGTGGTTTGCCCGGGCCGACTTCGAACGCGGCGACTACGAATCGGGCGCCGGGGGGGAGAACCGCCGCCCCGCCCGCAACGAGTTCGACGCCACCACGATGCCCGATCGCGAGCCGGGCGCCGCCGAACGGGCGATGCGGCTGGAGCTGATCGCCTTTCTGGCCGACCTCGTGGCCACGCTGCCGGAGAAGGAGGCCGCCCTGCTGCGGGCGACCTTCTATGAAGGAAGGACCCTGACGGAAGCCGCCCGCCGGATCGGGATCAGCACCCCCTGGGCGAGCCGCCTCCAAACCCGCACGCTCGCCGACATGCGCGTGGCGCTCGAGCGCAAGGGCTTCCGATAGAGGCCTCGTCATGGATGCCATAACCGGCATAACCGGCACCACCCGCAGAGAGGCCCCAGGCGGCATGGGTTATCTCCATGGTGTAGGGTTTGGGAGAGGCGGTGGACGCCGCCATGCCCCCCGAGGATGCATTCCATGCCGATGTCGTTCGACTACGATCTTGCCGCCTTCGCGGCGCCCTTGTCCGACGAGGCGCCGAGCGGCGAAAACCTGCAGATCACGTCCGAGGGCCGCGCCGTGCGGTCGGGCCTCCGCGATCAGCGCGAGGAGGCCCGGCGGATCGAGCGCAAGGCCGACGAGGGCGACGCTTCCGACGGCGGCTGGTCCGGGGCACGGTCGATCTGGCAGACGGTGCGCGACAGCAGCTGGCAGGTGCTGATCAGCCAGTCGCGCGATCTCGACATCACCGGGCTGTGCATCGAGGCCTTGGCCCGAACCGACGGCTTTGCCGGCCTGGCCTGCGGCTTCGACATCGCCCGCACGCTCGTCGAGTCGCAGTGGGCGACGCTCTATCCGATTCCCGATCCTGAAGACGGGCCGGCCGACGAGGCCGCGACGGTGGCCGAACGGTCTCTGCCGCTCCAACGGCTCGTGGGCATCGATTCGGAGGGGCTGCTGCTGCCGGCGATCCTCCATGTGCCGCTCGTGTCGGGGCGGAGTGATGAGCACTACGCGCTCTGCCACTGGCGGAGCAGCCGCGAACTCGTCGGCGAGGAGAGCGAGGAGAAAATCAAGCTCGCCGTGGAACGCGGCGCCGTCTCACCGCAGCAGTTCCAGGATGCCGTGAGCAGTTCGTCCATCGACTCGATCCGGGAGGTGTTCATCGACCTGCAGCACGCCGCCGCAGCGTGGGACAAACTCTGTGACGCGGTGGGGACCGCTTCCGGGGGCGAGGCCTACGTGCCGGCCGGTCCCTTGCGGGATCTGTTCGAGGAGTGCGCCGCGGCGATCGCCACGTTTGCGCCGGCGGCCATCCCGAAGGACGAGGAGGAGTCGACCTCCGCCGACGCCTCCGCCGCGGGGGAGGGCGGGGCGGCGGCTGGAACCGCGGGGGGCCAGCCCTCGGACCGCGAGGCGGCGTTTCGCCAGCTCGCGGCGATCGCCGACTTTTTCGAACGGCACGACCCCCACAGCCTCGTGGCCGCGCAGATTCGCAGCATCGTGCGGCTCGGGCGGCTGCCCCGCGAGGAATACTACCGGCAGCTGCTCCGCGACGAGACGGCGCTCGCGCTTTTGTTTCGCGTGACGGGGCTCGACGACGAGGCCGGCTCCTATGCGGGCGGCTCGGAATCGTAGGTTCGCGGGGGCCGACGCTGGACAGCCCCACCGGCGGCAAGTTAGATTCCGTCCCGTCGGAGTCTTTCAGCAATGTCTCGCCGGCATCCTGAGCCGGCACCGGTCACGAGGACGCAACGATGCCAGAATCAGTCCACGGCAAACTCTCGCGGGTGCGCAAGCCCCGCGTTCACATCACTTACGAGGTCGAGACGGAAGGCGCGACGATCGTCAAAGACCTGCCCTTCGTCGTCGGAGTGATGGGCGATTTTTCCGGCGCGCCGACCGAGCCGCTCAAGCCGCTCAAGGATCGGAAGTTCGTCGCCATCGATCGCGACTCCTTCAGCGACGTCATGAAGCGGATGACGCCCGGCGTGGAGATGCGCGTGGCCAACACGCTCGCCGACGACGGCAGCGAGCTCGCCGTGAAGCTCAAGTTCTCATCGATCGAGGATTTCGAGCCGGCGAAGATCGTGGAGCAGGTGGAGCCGCTGCGCAAGCTGCTCGACACCCGCAATCGGCTCCGCGAGCTGATGTCGGCGGTGGATCGGGCCGACGGCCTCGAGGGGGAGCTGGAGAAGCTGCTCAAGGACAGCGAGCAGATCAAGAAGCTCGCCGGTGAGATGGGAGTGGAGCCGGGCGCCGGCGGGAACCCCGACGCGGGAACCTGATCGGTCTGGGCGGAGGCTGTTCGAGCGAAACGCAATTCTTACGCAGGGAGTTTTTCCATGAGTCCGGCAGGCGAAGCAGAGAAGCAGACGTCCGCAGCGGCCACCGAATCGGCCGGCGGCCTCCTCGACCAGATCACGACGATGATGCCGCGGGCGGTCGAGAAGCCGCGCCGCGACGAGCTGATCCGGTCGCTCGTCGAGCAATCGCTCAAAGGCACCGTCCAGTTCGACAAGAACGTCACCAAGACGATCAACAACGCGATCGCCGCCATCGACGCGGCGATGTCGCGGCAGTTGGCCGAGATCATCCACAATCCCGACTACCAGAAGCTCGAGGGCTCGTGGCGCGGCCTGCACCATCTCGTGATGAATTCCGAGACCGGGGCGCAGCTCAAGATCCGCGTGATGAACATCTCGAAGCGGGAGCTGTTCAAGGATCTCGACAAGGCGGTCGAATTCGACCAGAGCCAGATTTTCAAGAAGATCTACGAGGCGGAATTCGGCTCCCCCGGCGGCGAGCCCTACGGCGCCCTCATCGGCGATTACGAGTTCACGAATCATCCGGAAGACATCGACCTGCTCTCGAAGATGTCGCAGATTTCGGCCGCTGGCTTCGCCCCGTTCGTGACGGCGGCGGGCCCGCAGCTGCTCGGCATGGAGAGCTTCACCGAGCTCTCGAAGCCCCGCGATCTCGAGAAGATCTTCCTCGACGAGTCGTACACGAAGTGGCGGAGCTTCCGCGAATCCGACGATTCGCGGTTCGTCGTGCTGACGATGCCGCGCACGCTTTCGCGGCTGCCCTACGGCAAGAACACGAAGGTGGTGGAGGAGTTCGACTTCGAGGAGGTCGAGCTCGACGGTGCCGGCAACGCCAAACCCGTGCCGCACTCGCACTACGCGTGGATGAACACGAGCTACGTGCTCGGCGCCCGGCTCACCGACGCCTTTGCGAAATTCGGCTGGTGCACCGCGATTCGCGGCGCCGAAAACGGCGGCAAGGTGGAGGGGCTGCCGGCCCACGTCTTCCAGGCCGACGACGGCGACAAGGACCTCAAGTGCCCGACCGAGCTCGCCATCACCGATCGCCGCGAGGCCGAGCTCTCGAAGCTCGGCTTCCTGCCGCTGTGCCACTACAAGAACACCGACTACGCGGTGTTTTTCGGTGCCCAGACGACGCAGAAGGCGAAGAAGTATGACCGGCCCGAAGCGACGGCCAACGCCGCGATTTCGGCCCGCCTTCCCTACATCATGGCGACCTCGCGGATCGCACATTTTCTGAAGGTGATCGCCCGCGACAAGATCGGGTCGTTCATGGAGCGGCAGGATTGCGAAGAGTGGCTGAAGCGGTGGATCGCCAACTACGTATGCACCGATCCACACCCCTCCGACGATGTCAAGGCGCGGTATCCGCTGGCCGAGGCCGAGATCAAGGTGGAGGAGATCCCTGGCGCCCCCGGCAGCTACAACGCGGTGGCCTACCTGCGGCCTTGGCTGCAACTCGAGGAGCTCACGACGAGCCTCCGCATGGTCGCCAAGATTCCCGCCGCGGTGAAGGGCGGCTGATCCGTCGAGGCGTGAATCCGGCGTTTGTGGAGGCGCATGGCGATGGCGTCAGTGCCGAAGCGTGAAGACGTCGCGTTCGACGTGGTCCGGGAGCCGCTGCCGGCTCGCGATGCCGGCTCGGCTCGCGGGGGCAGCCCGGGGGACGGCGTGCTCGATGCCCGGCGCGGAAGTGGCGGCGGTCGCCTCGGCTTCATCGACGAGCTGACGACGGCCCGCACCGACGGCGATGCCCTGCGGGCCTGGGCCGCCGAACGCGTCGGCTTGGGCGAGCGGCTCAGCCGCACGGCGCTCCTGGCCCGGCTCGGCGAGGATCTCGCCGCGATCGATCAGGCCCTCGGCCGGCAGGTCGATGCGATCCTGCACCACCCGGCCTTCATGGCCCTCGAGGCGTCGTGGCGCGGTCTCTTCTGGCTGCTCGAGCAGGCCGGGCGGGCCAACGACGACGGCGACGGGCAGGCCCGGGTGGAGGTGCGCGTGTTGTCGGTGACGAAGCGCGAGCTCGCCCGCGACCGGGCCAGCGCCGTGGAGTTTGACCGGTCGCAGCTCTGGCGGAAGGTCTACGAGGAGGAGTTTGGCACCGCCGGCGGCACGCCCTACGGGCTGCTCGTCAGCGACTTCGAGTTTGGCCGGCATCCCGACGACGTGAATCTGCTCGCGGGGTTGGCCGAGGTGTCGACGGCCGCGTTCGCGCCGCTGCTCGCCACTCCCGAGCCCGGCCTGCTCGGCCTCGACTCGTTCACGGAACTGGAAACCGCCCCGGCGGCGACGGCGGCGCAGGCCGGGCCCGAGTTCCTCAAATGGCGCGGCCTGCGCGAGCGCGAGGAATCGCGGTTCGTCGCCCTGCCGCTGCCGCGGGTGCTGTCGCGCCGGCCCTACGACGGCTGGCTCGGGCGGCCTCAGGCGCCGGGCGCCCCGGAGGCATCCTGGGCCAAGCGGGGCTTTCGCTACCGCGAAGCGGCCGACGGCGGCGATGCCGAGGCCCGGCCGTGGATGAGCGCCGTCTGGCCGCTCGCGGCCGTGATCGTGCGGGAGTACGGGCGGTCGGGCTGGTTTTCCGACATCCGCGGAGCGTCGCGCGGCATGGCGGGCGGGGGGCTTGTGGAAGACCTGCCGACCGACGGCTTCGACGCACTCGACGGCACGGCCACGCTCCGCGGCCCGACGGAGCTGTTTGTGACCGACGGGGTGCAGCAGGAGCTCGACGCCGCCGGGATGGTGCCCTTGTGCGCGACGGGGCCGGACGGCCGCGCCGTGTTTCACAGCAACGCCACGCTCCATCGACCCGAAACCTTCGACACGCCCGCGGCCACGATGAACGCCCGGATCGCTTCGATGCTGCAATATGTGCTGTGCGCCTCGCGATTCGCCCACTATCTCAAGGTGCTCGCGCGGGACAAGGTGGGCAGTTTCGCCGAGGCGGCGGAGCTGGAGCAGTTTCTGACCCGCTGGGTGAGCCAATACATCACGCCCGACGACCAGGCTTCGGCCGAGACGCGGGCCCGGATGCCGCTGCGGGCCGCCGCCGTCGAGGTCCGCGAGGAGCCGGGCACGGCCGGCGCGTTCCGCGTCGTGATGCGGCTGCAACCACACTTCCAGATCGACCGGCTCGATGCGACGCTGAAGCTCGTCTCGACCGTGCGCCGAAGCAATGCCCGATGAACGCCACCACAAGGAGCATCCGATGACCACCGCCCATGAAAGCCTCAAGGCCGGAGACCTCGCGGGAGCGATCGCCACCGCCACCGCCGCGGTGAAGGCCGATCCAAAAAGCCTCGAAAACCGCTGGCTGCTGGCGGAGCTCTTGATCGTGAGCGGGCAGTTCGACCGCGCCGACGCGCAGTTTGACACGATGATGACGCTCGAGCCGCGGGTGGCCGTGGCGGCCGCCCCGATCCGGCAGCTCCTGCGGGCCGAGGCCGCGCGGCGGCAGTTTTTCGACGAGGGCCGGGTGCCTGAGCTTCTCGACGGGGCGGGGCAGCAGGTCCGCGACCGGCTGGAGACGTTCGTGCTCCTGCGGGCCGGGCAGCCGGCCGAGGCGGGGGCCGTGGCCGCCCGGGCCGAAATCGCCCGCCCCGCGCTCGGCGGCACGCTTACCGCCGGCGGCGTCGAGCGGCCGTTCACCGACTGCCGCGATCTCGACGACGTCACCGCGGCGGTGTTCGAGGTGCTGACGCAGACCGGCAAGTATTACTGGATCGAGATGGCCCGCGTGGCGAGCGTCGAATTCGAGCCGCCGGCCCGGCCGCTCGACCTCGTGTGGCGGAAGGCCCGCATCGTGGTGCCCGACGCCTTCGACGCTACGGTGCACATGCCGGCCGTCTACGGCACGCTCACCCATGCCGACGATGCCTCTCGGCTCGGCCGCCGCACGGAGTGGCTCGGCGGCGAGAGCGATGCCGTGGTCGGCGTCGGCCGCCGTGTCTATCTGTTGGACGGCGACGAGGAGATCGACATGATGGGCGTGGAGAGCCTCCGGTTCGAGGCGGCCAACGGCCTGACGCCGTAGATCCGGGCAGCACGCCCAGCTCATCATGGACCAACCGCGAACCTGTTTTGCAAGCGATATCTCTGTGTCTGTTCTGCTTCGGCCAGATTGAGTTGCGATTCCACTCGCCACCCCACGTTGTAACACAGGAGTTGATGCTTCAACACCGCGATCTCGTGATGCACGCGGTCGAAGAGTGGCTGACTCTTTGCCCCTTCGATGAACTCAACCACGTTCGGAACACGCTTGCGGAGTAGTTCCTTGTGGTGCCAATTCACAAAGCAGTCATCTACCGGGGAGACCCCTCCTGATGAAGTTTTGGCATACGGGTCGAGTTTATGGGCCTTGATGAAGACTGCATTGCTGAAGGGGTTGCTGGGCATGATTCCCTTGCTCGCTGCGGTTCGCGGATCGACCATCATGTCGCGTCCTTTGTACTGCGTAAAACCGTGCCCCTTCACCCCAATGATCGCTTTTTTATGGAGTTTCTCAAAGTCCCCACGGTGTGCCACCATTTCATCGTAATACTGCAGAACTTCATTATCCGTGAGCTGCATGGTCTTATCGAATCTCGTTCCCCAGTCCTGGAGGTGTGTCTCCGCGATATGCCTCACGAGCACCGCCGATTTATAAAAAGTGCGGTTGCGTCCCCATCTGCCGACCAGGGTGCTGTGATTGCCCGGGAACCAGTAGGTCGTCCTTTTGCAATTCTGGCCGGTGTCGACCCGCACCGGAGCAAACGCCCGTGATCTTTCGTCACGGGCGAAAAATACGACGTACTCCTTGAGATTCGGGTTATCGATCCGGACTCGGTGTTGCGACATCTCAGAGCCGCCCGGCACCGGGTCGACGGTGATGAGCCGAATCTCCTTTGCCCTCAGCAGCGGCTCATCTTTGCAGGCATTGGCGAACATGTGAGTCGTGACGCCCCCCCGACTCCACCCGATGCAGTTGATCCGATCGATTTTATTCGCCCAGTCTTCGTCGGCTTTTTTATGGTACTCCGGGAACCAGACTTTGAAGCAAGAGTCGCACACGCGTTGTTCGTCTTGGTTGCCAGGCAGGGAACCACTTGGGCTGAGCGGATCTTTGATGCTCAATCGGTTTTTCGTGCAGGTTTCACAGAATATCCGCCCGCAGAGGCGGCAGTGGTGCTTGCCTCTGCCAAGCAGTCCGAACTTTAACTCGCACTGAGCGCACTTGCTCGCATCCCGATCCGGCATCCACGTCGTCGCCTTCCCGGAGAGCGACCTGAGATCGGAGGGCGAAATGAGCTTCCGATTCACGCGGTCGAGCAGCGTGTCGATGGCGTACATGACGTTCTCGTCCCATCCTTTGCCGGCTATTAGGCCGAGCGGGCCCCAGTAGTTTTTTCTCCCCCGTATCTTCCATTTCTCCTGCAGATTACCGCTCCCTGGGCCGTCAATGGTGAACTTCGTGCGTTCGTTCGTGCCACTGCAGCGATCACCCAGGCGGCTTATCAGTTCCCCATTCAGGTAGGTTTCGTCGTTGCTCGCTTTGTCTGTGCTCTTCGAATCGGTGCCGCAGAAAAACAGGGTGACAACTGCCATCGAAGGTTTCCTTCAGGTGGTCGCGATCTGGCGGCGTCGTACTGGGCCACGCCAACCGGACGACAGTTTATCCCAGGTGGGAATGCCTCCACAAACGTTTCGCGGCGGATAACCGAAGCCAGAGCCGGCTGTTTGTGAGCCCGCGGAGGTGCTTGTCGGCGCAGGGGGCAACGCCATGGTCGGCGTCGGCCGCCGCGACCATGCGCTGGACGGCGAACAGGAAATCAGCATGATGGACCGGGAAAACCTCTGCCGAAGACCACCAGAGAGGGAGTTGTCATGAACACATCCGGAATCAACACGCTGCAGATGAATGAATTCGTCGTCACGCTCGACGGCGAGACGATCGACACGATCCTGTCGTGCGACCTGTTCGAGTATCTGACCGCCGAGGGCGACGCTGCCAAGTCGCTCTTGACGTTCTACAAACAGGTCGAGGATAGTCGCGACACCGCCTTCAACCGCTGGCTCATCGAGACGCTCGGCAGCCAGAGCCCCTCGAACCGTCCCCGCCGCACCTTCGTGGTGACGGCCGTCAATGACGGCAACGCCATTCGCCGCTGGACGTTCAAGGGCGCGTGGATCGCTGCGGTCGCCCAGGGGGGCATCGACTCGACGAGCTACGAATTCGCCGTCGAGCGTGTCAAACTCGGCTACGACACGATCGCCTGCGAACTGCTGGGCTGAGCAAAGCGCAGCCCCTCGTCAGCGAGCAGGCCACGGAGTACGCCGCAGACCAAGGCTGACGCCCATCCACAGTGCCGTCTCCCGCTGGCCACCAACGCCGGCGACGTGGCCGGCTGGATACGAGAGCCTGCAAACGGCATCAATGGATTGGTGTGCGGAGAAGCGATCAGATCACGATTCCCTGCCGCAGCAGTTCCGGCAGCAGCGTCGCGAGAAACTCGCCGCAGATCTCCTGGCAGGCGTGCACCATTTCGGCCCGGTCGGTGATCGGCCGGCCCGTCGTGTGCTCGCGGAGATGCTTGTCGGCGGCGATCAGGCGGTCGGCGAGCCGCAGGGGCAGTGTGTCGCTGCCGCCGGTCGTCAATTCATCGAGGATCGCGGCGTGAAGATCACCGATCTCGTAGGCGGCGCCCGTGAGCGTGCTGGCCAGGGCGACCTGCTCGTTGGCGAGATTCTCGCGGACGAGCGCGCGGCGATTGAAGGGGAGCGGGATGGCGAGGCTTCCCGGCGCGATCGATTCGAACTGCGGAATTGAGTCGACGACGGGCCCGCCATCGACCCGCAAGAGCCCCGTCGCCACGCCGAGGTCGATCGCCTCGACGATGTCCGCCGGCGGGAATGCCGCGAGCGCCGGCGCGGCAAAAAGCTCGGCGAACTTCCAGCCGCGGTCGCCCACCAAGCCGAGCAATTCCTCATGCGGCGGGCCGGCGAGCCCGGCCGTCACGGCGCCGTATTTCACGGTGTGGGGCAGCGTCGCGTTGCGCAGCGCCTTGCGGAAGTGGAGATCGGGGGCCGCCGCCGCCCGCTCCTCCGGCGACCATGCCTCCCGCGGCGCCGCTGAAAACAGATCCCAGCGAAACATCGCGTTGATGTGGAAGTCTTTGAGGGCCTCGGTGGCCGCGATGTCGAGGCCGGCGAACTGCGGGCCGAACTGCGGCGGGGCACACAACGGCACGTGGTTGTGGTGGTAGGTGGCGCGGCCGGCGTGGCCGAGGCCGAGGCCCGCGAACATGCCGATCACGTCGGCGGCATCGAAGGCGGTCCAGTGCTCGTTGAGATACTCGTGGGCCACGTAGTGCGGATCGGCCTTGAGGAGCCGATCGACGAGCTGGGCGGCGAGCGGCTGGTCGTGGAACAGGGGAATGTCGGCCGCCCGCATCGCGGCCACCGCTTGAAGAGCCGCCCGCACGCGGGCCAGGCTGTCTCCCTCGGCCCGGTCGGCGAAATGCCGGATCAGCGACCGCACCGGCAGCATCGAACCGGGC
>CAZDTC010000047.1:0-10846 GCA_964508125.1 uncultured Candidatus Kuenenia sp. | reverse complement strand
TGCAGACGAGGAAGATGAAGAACACGAGCGTGTGGGCCACGTGCCGCCGCTCGCGGTTTGTCTCGAGGAGCGGCCGCACGAGGAGCATCGCCGCGCCCGTCGTGCCGATGAAGCTCGCGGCCAGGGCGCCGACGCCCAGGAATGCCGTGTTGACATTCGGCGTGGCCACGAGATCCCCCTCGATCCGCACTCCGCCGCTGATCACGTAGAGCGCGAACAAAAGCGTGATGAAGGGGACGTATTCGGAGAGGAACGCATTGGCGAGCACCGCCCCCGCCACGCCCCACGAGGGACCGGCCGCCGCCGGCGCCACGGTGGCGTGCGCGGGAAAGTGCAGATCGACGGGCTGCCGGTGCAGCAACAGATAATAGGCGAGCGTCACGAGGCCCAGCAGCCCGGCCACGAGAAACTTGCTCGAGTTGTGCTCCCACCAGTGGGCAAGCGACGGCGCGAGCGGCAGGATTGCGATCGCCGCGAGCAAGAGGCAGAAGGGCAGGACCGTGATGGGCGGGGGGGCCGTGCCGGCGTGGTCGGCGTGGTCCACATGGGGCTCGGCGTGGCCGTCGTCGGCGCGTGCCGGCGCGTGCGCCGCTTGTGCGGCGACGAGCAAATCACGACCATGTTGCGGCCAGCCGGCGACGGCCGCGGCGGCATAGGCTGCGAGCAGGATGCCGATGCCGGCAAGCGTGCGGCCGGTGGTATCGGAGCCGGATGACGCGGCGTGGGAATCGTGCATGATTCGAACTCTTCCTGGAAAACAGCCGCCGGAGCAGCATCGTATGCGAAGCCATGCGGGCGTGAAAGCATGACGGCCCCGATGCGTGCGGCCGAACAGGAAATCTGGCTGCGGGGCAACGTGCGGCCCGCGGCCCTGCTCGTGGCGGCGGCGCTTGCCGCAGGGACGGCGCTCGCCGTGCTCGTGATCCTGCCCGCGACGGCGGCGATCGCCCAGCCCGTGGCCATCGCCTATGCCGTCGTGGCCGGGCCGGTCGTGGCCGGGCTGGCGCTCGCGGCCGTCCAGCCGCGGCTCGCCCGGCGCGGGGGCGTGCTCAGCGTGCGGCTCGCGCCGCTCGTCGCCCACGATGTGCCGCTGGAGTTCGTGGAGTGCTTCTTCATGGGTTCGCACGTGTTGCCCGGTGTCGCCGGCCGCGACGATCTGCCGGGCCAGAGGGTGGGCACGCTCGTGATGCGGATCGCCGAGCGGGCCGGCGCATGGCAGGCGCGGCCCACGTTTGCCCCGTGGGGCACGTGGGCCGAGGGGGCTGTCGTGTTCGATGGCCGGTGGTGCGAGCCGCTGTCGGTCGAGCTGGCCCGCAGGCTGAGCAGCAGGCTCGTTGACGCCAAGCGCGAAGCAGCGGAGCACGGCGCATGAAGGGCGCGGGAGTGCTCGTGAGCGTGCGCGACGCAGCGGAGGCCGAGGCGGCGCTCGCCGGCGGCGCGGCGATTGTCGACGTCAAGGATCCGGTCCGCGGCTCACTCGGCCGGGCCGAGGCACACGCGGTCGCCGCCGTGGCGACGGCCGTCGGCGACCGCGTGCCTTGGACGCTGGCGGCAGGGGAACTCGCCGAGGGCGTCGAGACGATCGCGGCCTGGCTCGGCGATGTGCTGACGACGCTCTCCAGCCGGGCTCTCGGCCCGGCCGCGGTGAAGGTCGGGCTCGCCGGGATGGGCGGCCGCGCGTGGCAGGCCGACCTTGCTCGGCTGCACGCCCTCTTGCCGACCGGATGCGAGCAGGTGGCTGTAGCCTATGCCGATTTCGACCGTGTGGCCGCCCCCGTGCCGCTCGACGTGATCGCGGCGGCGGAGGTCGGCTGTGGCGTGCTCCTCGTCGATACGGCCGACAAGCGCTCGCCAGGCCTGTTCGGCCTGCGGTCGCCCGACGAGATTGCCGGGTGGGTGGCCGCGGCGCGGGGCCGCGGGCTGGGCGTCGTGCTCGCGGGCCGGATCGCTGTGCACGAAATCCCGCTCGCCGCCGCGCAGGCGTGCGATGTGGTCGCACTCCGTTCCGCCGTGTGCTCCAATGAGGCTGCGGGCGACGTGCGACTCGGCCGGGTGTCGGCGTCGCTCGTTGCCGCAGCGGTGGACGCATGGTCCGCCGCACGAATCCCCGCGATCCCCGGAGAGACGACCGCCCGATGAAGCCGCTCGAAGTCCGGATTCCCCATCAACTGCCGCCGGCCGAAGTGCGGCGCCGCATCGCAGACGCCGTCATCCGGGCCCGCACGCAGTATGCCGACACGGTCGGACCGATCGAGGCCGAGTGGGAGACCGATGAGCGGATGCGGGTCGGGTTCAATGCGATGGGCATGCAGTTCGACGGCACCGTCGAGGTCTTCGTGGAGGAACTGCTCGTCACACTCGTCCTGCCCGGCATGGCGGGCCTGTTCGCCGGCCGGATCCAGTCGGGGATCGAGGAACGATTGGGAGGGTTGTTGGGGTCGGAGCAGGTGTAGCGTCGCGACGCCACCCGGAGCCGATGACTTGCCGATACTCCTGAAAACTCACCATGGTCGGGCCGCGTCCGGCCACGACCGCCTCCCCCACGAGGTTCACTTGACCAGGATCGACGTCACCTCCTCGCCGCGCCAGCTGGCGCCCGGATTCGCCTGCCTGGTGCTCGCCGCGATTGCCGGCGTGCTGCTTCAGCCCGCCCGCCTGGAAGCTCGCCAGTCGGGTGCCGCGGGGATCCCGGAGGACGACCCGTTCGCCGATGAGCTCAACCCGTTCGGCTCTGGGAAGCAGCCGGCCCGCCCCGAGGCCCGGCCGGAGCCGCCCGCGAGGCCGCCCGTGAGACCTCCGGTTCCCTTTCCCGAGAAGACGCTCCCGGGCGATCCCGCGGCCCGACCTGCTCCTCCCGCGAGGCAGGCGCCGCGGCCCCCGTCACGGCCCACAAGGGAGAGCGACATCGACGTCCTCGCCCCGTTCCCGGAAGCCGAGGGGCCGGCGGAAGAGGCCGCCGCGTCGCCCGCCGAGGAACTGCTGCTCGAGGCGGAAAAGCTCGATCGCGCGGGCAAGCTCACGGAGGCCCGTGACGTGCTGCGCAAGGCGGTCGAGGCCGATCCGAAGCTCACGGTCGCCCACCTCGCACTCGGGGTGATCAGCCGCCGGCTCGGTGACTTCCGCGGGTCGGTCGAAGCCTGTTCGGCCGGCCTCAAGGTCGATCCCATGGATCCGGAACTCTATCTGCGGCGCGGGATCGCGTGGTTTCACCTGGGACTCCACGGCATCGCCCTCGAGGATTTCGAGGATGCGGCGGGCATCGCCTACGACGACCCGCGGCCTGAACTGTGGCGTGGGCTCGCCCTCATCGAGCTCGGCCGGCCGCTCGAAGCGATCAACGCCTACGCGTCGGCGATCCGCCGCGACCGGACGTTCATGATCGCCTACTTGAACCGCGGCCTCGCCTACCTCTCCACCGGCGAGCCGCGCAAGGCCGAGTTTGACTTCGACCTTGCCATTCGACACGACCCGGGCGACGTGCGGGCGTGGTTCAACCGCGGCGTGGCGCAGGCGGCCCAGGGACGCTTCGGCGACGCGGTCGAATCCTATTCCGCGGCGCTCGACATCGACCCCCGGCACGAGCCTTCGCTGAAGAACCGCGCGGCTGCCGAGCGGATGGTCAGCGGGTCGCGCCGCTGACCGAGAGCGTGTCGCCCTCGATCCGCCAGGCGAGCCCGCGGGGCTTTGCGATCGCATCGAGCACCTGATCGCGCGAGGCGTCGCGGAGCTCCAGCCGCACGATCTCGCCCGGAGCCACGCCGGCGCGGGCCAGGCCGGCGCGGTCGAGATCGAGCGTGAGGGCGAACCGCCGGGCGAGCGCGGCGAGGAGCTCCTCGAGGGGGGCGGCGACGGCGAGCGTGTAGGTGGTCGCACCGGCACCGGCCCGACCGGGTGCCGGCGACGCGGACGGCTCCGGCAGCAATGGTCCGCCGCCGGCATCGGCATCCACGTCGGCGATCGTCACGAGCGGATATGCGATCTCGTCGGAGCCCCGCGCGACCCGTGGCTTCCATTCGATCCGGCGGTCGAAGTGGGCAAGGATCAGGTCGACGCGGTCGGCGAGGGGCAGCTGCGGCACCTGGGCGGCCGGAAAGTGATCGTGTGGCAGATCGTCGAGGCCCGCGATCACGATGCCGGCCTCGGCGGCAGCATCGGCGACGATCTCGCGGGGCACCGCGCCGTCGGGCCAGAGCGACTCGCTGCGCGCGAGGGCCGCCGGACGAAAGCGGCTTGGGAGCCGGCGAAGCTCGTCGGCCCGGCGTCTTTCCGCGGCTGCGAGCGCGGCCCCGCGGCCGACGGGCACGAGCCTAACGTGGCCTGCATAGGCGGCCGCCTCCGCGCCGGCCGCGGCGGCCACGCGGATCAGCACGTCGGCCAGCGTGTCTCCCTCCGCGCAGAGGCTGACGAGCGTGTCGGGATCGATCCGTCGGTCGACGACGATCGCGATGCCGCCGATCTCGCTCAGGCGATCCGCAGCCGCTCGGAGCGGCAGCTTCGTCCACGTGGCCGTCACGGGAGTCGCAAGCGCGCGGGCCACGGCTTCGGCCGCGCGGGCCGGGAGCGCGGCGAGCACAGCCGCCAGGGCGATGCCGTGGAGCGCCATGCGCCGTCGTGTTGTGCGTGATCCCATCGAGGCTCCGTTGGCTCGCAGCGTAAGATCCGGAGGCAGTATAGTTTCGGCCGCCGCCTTCACGGGAATCACGATGCCTGATCATTCGCCGCGCGACACGACGGTGGTGGTGCTCGGCTGCGGCATCAACGGGGCGGCGCTCGCCCGGGAACTGCTGCTCTCGGGCGTGCGCGTCGTCGTCGTCGAGGCCGACGACATCGCCAGCGGCGCCACGGCCTGGTCGACCCGGCTCGTGCATGGCGGCCTGCGGTATCTGGAATACGGCGAGGTGGGGCTCGTGCGGGAGAGCCTCCACGAGCGCGACCGCCTCGTGCGGCTCGCGCCACACCTGGTGCGCCCGCTCGAGTTCTCCCTGCCGGTGCGCACAGCATGGGGCGGGCTCGCTGCAGCTGCAGCCCGGCTCGTGGGCTGGGAGTCGCTCGCACGGCGGTGGCGGCCGCGGAACGGCCGGGGCAGCGTGGCCGTGGGGCTGGGCCTGGTGCTCTACGACGCGCTCGCCGTCGGCTCGCGCTGGCCGCGCCACAGGATGGTGCAGGCCGGCGCACCGGGCTTGCCGGCCGTCGATCCCCGCCAGTTTCCGCGCGGCGCCGTCTACGCCGATGCCCAGATGCTGTTCCCGGAGCGGTTCACCGTCGAGCTGTGCGTCGATGCGCGGCGCGTCGCGGCCGAGCAGCAGACGGAGTTTCGCCTGCTCACGCACGCGGCGGTCGAGCGCAGGGCCGACGGGGGCCTGCGGGTGCGGCACCGCGACGGAACTCACGATCTCGAGCCCGCCGCGCTCGTGAATGCGACGGGCGCCTGGGCCGACCGCACATGCGCGCAGGTTTTGCCCGGCCCCGCGCCGCGCCTGATCGGCGGCACGAAGGGGAGCCATCTCGTGCTCGACGCGGCGCCGCTCCGGGCTGCGCTCGGGGAGCGGGGCGTGTATGCCGAGGCGGACGACGGCCGGCCCGTGTTCGTGCTGCCCTTCGGCCCGCGGCTCGTGCTCGTCGGCACCACCGACATTCCCTTTGCCGGCGACCCGGCGGCCGCGAAGGCCGACGAGCAGGAGATCGCCTACCTGCTGGCCGCCACGGCCCGGCTGTTTCCCACGGTGGCCCCAGCCCGCCGTGCGGTGCAGCAGCACTACTGCGGCGTGCGTCCGCTGCCGGCTGGCGATGGAGCCGTGCCGGCCGCGGTGACGCGCCGGCACATGCTCGTGCGGCATGCGTCCGCCCCGCAGCCCACCTGGTCAATCGTGGGTGGAAAGCTCACCACGTGCCGCAGTCTGGCGGAGCAGTCGGCCCGCGAGATCCTCGGCGCGCTCGGCCTGCCGGTGCGCGCGACATCGCGGGAGCGGCCGCTGCCGGGCACGCTCGCCGCGGCTGACCGCGCGGCCTGCATGGCCGATGTGGCGGCCGGTCTGCGGGCGGCGGGCCTCGATGCCACACAGGCCGACCGCGCGGCGGCGGCCACCGTCGAGCTGTTTGGGGCGCGGGCCCGCGATGTCGGCCGCAGGGCGGCCGAGACACCCCGCGGCGGGCCGGCGCTCCTCGTGGGCACCGACCTGCCGACGGCCGCGATCGGCTTTTGTGTGCGGGAGGAGTGGGCCGGCTCGCTCGCGGATCTCGTCGAGCGGCGGCTCATGCTCGCGTTCGCACCGGGGCTCGCGGAGACCACGCTGGCGGCGGTGGCGGCCGAACTCGTGCGGCTCGGTATGCTGCCGGCCGACGCGGCCGGGGCCGAGGTCGCGCGGCATGTCGGGGAACTGCACGACCGCTACGGCAAGACCGTGGCCTGAGGGGGGAGTGGCGATGGCGAAACCAGACGGCAAGGCATGCGTGCTCGCGCTCGACCAGGGCACCACGTCGAGCCGGGCGATCCTCTTCGATCGGCGCGGGATACCGATCGCCGTGGCCCAGGAGGAGTTTCCCCAGCACGTGCGCACCGGGAACGGAGCCGTCGATCAGGGAATCGTCGAGCACGACCCGGAGGACATCTGGCGCACGCAACTCGGCTGTGCCCGGCGGGTGCTCGCCGAGTCGGGCACGCCGGCCGGCGCCGTGGCTGCGATCGGGATCACCAACCAGCGCGAGACCACGATCCTGTGGGAGCGGTCCACGGGGCGGCCGGTGGCGCCCGCGGTCGTGTGGCAGAGCCGGGTGTCGGCGCCCGTGTGTGCGCGGCTGCGGGCCCGGGGGATTGAAGACGAGGTGCGCCGTCGCACCGGGCTCTTGCTCGATCCCTACTTTTCCGCCACGAAGATCGTGCATCTCCTCGAGACGGTCCCCGGGCTGCGGGCCCGCTGCGCGGCGGGCGAGGTGCTCTTCGGCACGGTCGACACGTTTCTCATCTGGCGGCTGACTGGGGGCCGCGTGCATGCCACCGATCCGACGAACGCCAGCCGCACGCTCCTCTTCGACATCGACCGGCAGGCCTGGAGCGACGACCTGTGCACGATGTTCGACGTCCCGCGGGCGATCCTTCCGGAGGTGCGGCCGTCGGCGGGCTCGTTTGGCGCCGTCGAGGCCGATCTTCTCGGCGTCGAGATCGCGATCGCCGGCTGCGCGGGCGACCAGCAGGCCGGCGGGTTCGCCCAGGGATGCCTCGCGGCGGGCGATGCGAAATGCACCTACGGCACCGGGGCGTTTCTCCTCTGCTCGACGGGAAAGGACCGCGTCGCGAGCACGGCCGGCCTGCTCACGACGCTTGGCTGTTCAGCCGATGCCCGGCCCAACTTCATGCTCGAGGGCTCGGTGTTCGTGGCAGGCTCGCTGATCGGCTGGCTGCGGGATGGCCTCGGCATCATCCGCCATGCGGCCGATGTCGAGGCGCTGGCTCGCGGAGTGCCGGACTCCGGTGGCGTGATGCTGGTGCCGGCGCTCACGGGGCTCGGCTCGCCGCACTGGGATCCGCACGCCCGCGGGCTGATCGTGGGGATCACGCGCGGCACGACGGCCGCCCACATCGCGCGGGCGGCCTTGGAGGCGATCGCGCTGTCGGTGGGAGACGTCGTCGGAGCGATGGAGCGGGATGCGGGCTGCGCACCGCCGCGCCTCCGCGTGGATGGCGGCGCGACAGCCAACGACCTGCTCATGCAGGTGCAGGCCGACGTGCTCGGCAGGCCGGTCGACCGGCCCGCAGTGCTCGAGACGACGGCGCTCGGCGCGGCGCTGCTGGCAGGAATGGCGACGGGTTTTTTCGCCGATGCAGCCGCTGTGGCGGAGGCGCGACGGATCGAGCGGGTGTTCGAGCCGCAGATCGACGCTGCAGCTCGCGACCGCCTGCGCGACCGTTGGCACGACGCCGTGAGCCGGTCCCGCGGCTGGGCGAAGTAGGACAGGCTGTAGCCTGTCACGAAGATCGACGAATCGGCGACCGAGACGGTCGCCCCACGTGGGGCAAGCGTCTCGCTTGCCTTCGTGGAAGCCGCCTCGACGTCTACCGCACGACCGTGCCCGGGGCTGCGGGCCGCTCGGCGATCGTGACCCGAGCCGTATAGCGCTGCGGGTTTGCGGCGAACGCGGCGCGGGTTTCCGGCGACGAAAACAGATATGTCCGTGCCTGGTACGTCACGCCGAACCGACGCTGGCCGGCCACCTGCCGGCCCGAGTCGCAGGCGAGCACGGGATCGTCGCCCGACAATGCCGGAGCGTAACGGTCGGGGTCGGCGAGAAACGCGCGCTGCTGTTCCGGTCCCGCGAACAGGTAGGTGCGCCCCCGGTGACGTGCCCCCCACTGGGCTCGCCCCTCGACCCACGTTCCCTTGTCGACGAGGCTCACGGGGCAGAATCCCTCGAGGCCCAGCGGCATCAAGCCGTGGGGGTCGGGCCCGGCCGCGGGCACCGTCGAAGCCGCGGTCGTGGCGGGCGCGGGCGGAGTGGCCGGTGAAGCCGCCACTTCGGGCGGCTTCGGCTTCGTGAAGATGTTGAACGGGTTCTGCAGTGCGGCGAGAAACGCCGCACTGGCCGACTTCTTTTCGGGCTCCGGAGCGGTGGTCGCCGCGGGGGTGGCGGGAGGCGCTGCCGTGGCGACGGCGCCCGCCGCAGGGGCGGCTGCCGCGGCGTTCAACCAAGCGGCGTTGCCGGTGGCCGATGCGGATGGCTCGATTGTCGGCCGATCGTGCGCGGCGTGCGGATCGGGTGACAACGGCATCGGTCGCGTGGGCTGTTCGGCCGGCCATGCCGGGGGCGCCGCCGGCAGAACTGGCTCCTCGGCGGCGGCGTTGAAGGCCGGAGGTCCGGCGGGCGGCGCGATGGCAGGTGCCGCCGGCGGCACCTGCGTTGCCTGGCTCACGAAATCCGACTGCTCGCGGATGGCGGCCACCGGAGTGACCGCGCTGGCGGTGCCGGCGGCGGCAGCCTCCTGGGCGGCGCGGCTGGCGGCGGCCACGAACGCCGCCGGCGCCGTCGGGCACTCGAACCTGGTCAGGATGCGATCGTGGGCGTCGACGATGCAAGCCATCGGAACCTGCGCGATCCCCATGGCGCGTGCGGTCGAGGCATCCTCGTCGATGTCGATTCGCACCGGTTCGAAGCAGGCTGTCAGCAGGGCGACGGTTTCCGCGGCCGGGAAGACATCGCGGGCAAGGGCCGCCCCCGCTGCAGTCGACCCGGCGCTGAAGATCACGAGCACGGGGCGATGGCTGATGGTCGCCGCCCGCTTCGCCGCCGCGAGATCGGCGTGCCAGGGAACGGTGGCTTCCGCCACGAGGGCCTCGCGCGCAGGGACGTCGGCCCTGGCCAGGGGAGCCACCATGGCCCCAGCCACGGCGACGACCTGCAGGATCGCAGCAAGGATGCGTTTGGAGGACAACATGGTTTCACCACGGCGTTGGCCGGCTCACACGGCGGGAAACAGGAACGGGGACGGCCACGAGGCCGCTTTCCCCGAGAAGATGTATCGGTCGAACTGGTTGTCCGAATCGCATCGAAATACCGCCCCCCCGCGGCAGCCCCGCTCTCCGTCCCCCCCAAGATGCCCCAGTTCGGGTTCCTGATGCGGCGGGGTCAGCCGAAACCTCGCTGCTTGACATCCCCGCCTCCGCTTCCGATACTTGCGCAGGTGGTTGGAGCCACGTTTGCGGGGGCCAAAAATGAGGCCCTCGCGGAGTGGTGGCTCGGCCGATTCTGGTCGGACCAGTGTCGGCAGGAATTGTTCCCGAGTATTTCTCAGTTGAACGATTCCCACGGGTGCTCCCCGTCACGCGGTCTGGCAGGTTTTCTGCCTTGTTTCTGACCGCTGGCAGTGGTGGGAGTGTTTTCGTGGGCGAGTTTCGGCTCCCTCGGTGTTCGGATCGCTTTTTTCTTCGGACGTGGCCCCTGGGATGCGGGGCTGTCGGGAAAGCGGCATCCAGGGGCATCCAGGGGTGGCCGGCAGTTCTGTGATCGTCCGCCGCCGGTGGACGCACTGCCTGGGTTCCTCTTAGTGAGAGTGTTCTGATCCATGTCGAAGCGGAGACGGTCGAGGGGGCGGGGGTATGGCGGCCAGGGCGGCCAGGGTGGTCCGGGGGGCTTTGGCCCAGGTGCCCAGGGCCAGCCCGGCCAAGGCTATGGCGGAGGCGGAGGCGGCGGCGGGTATGGAGGCCGGCGGCGACGTTATCGCCGCGGTGGCGGTGGTGGCGGTTCAGCGGGCGGGATAGCCGGGGCTGGGGCCGTCGACATGGAAGGCGAGGGCATGCGTCCGCCGGAGATGGAGCCGGATATCACCGAGAACGGCGAACCGATCCCGCTCGAGCCCGGCCACGGCGTGCTCGAGATGCACCCCAACGGCTACGGCTTCCTGCGCAGTGTGGAGACGAACTACACCCGCGAACGCACCGACCCGTTCGTGCCCGGCACGATGGTCGAGCGGTATCGCTTGCGGGAGGGCGTGTTCATCAAGGCGCTCGTGCAGCCGGGCCGCCGGCAACAGGGACCGCGCGTGAAGGAGATCCTCGAAGTCGAGGGGATGCCGCCCGACAACTATCCGAACGTGAAGACGTTCGACCAGCTCACGCCGATCAACCCCGAAACCTGGCTCCGGCTCGAAACGGGCCAGCAGCCGCTCACGACCCGCGTCATGGACCTCCTCACCCCGCTCGGCAAGGGGCAGCGGGCCCTGATCGTGGCCCCGCCGCGCACCGGCAAGACGGTGATGCTCCAGCAGGTGTCGCAGGCGATCTCCGCCAACCACCCGGAGCTTTCGCTCGTGATGCTCCTCGTCGACGAGCGGCCCGAGGAGGTCACCGACATGCGG
>CAZDTC010000046.1:0-10863 GCA_964508125.1 uncultured Candidatus Kuenenia sp. | reverse complement strand
CAGACGTCGGCCTTCACGCTCCCCGCCGGTGAACAGGTTGCCAACAGCATCTCCTCCTCGCCCAGCGGCGTGGCCGTCGCCTCGACGTCGGCCCTCTATCTCTTCCAGTCGGGTTCGAGCGGCGCGGAGCAAGTCTGGCGGGACGAGTACGACCGCGGCCCCGCCCGCAAGCCCGGCCAACTCAGCTGGGGCACCGGGGCGACGCCGGTGTTTTTCGGGCCCGACACCGGCTACGAGTACCTCACGATCACCGACAACGCCTCTCCGCAGGAAAACGTCCTGGTCTACCAAACGACGTCCGGAACCCTGATCGGCTCGGTGCCGTTCCTGTTCTCGGGCACCAACAGCGGCAACGAAGACGCCGCGATCGCCGTCGGCAACAGCGTCTTCTACCCGAGCACCTACGGTTACCAGTATCCGCAGTCGGCGGAGAGCGGCACGAGCATCCCCGCATCCGCCCCGTTCGTAGGTGGCATGCAGCGGGTCGATGTGCTCCCGGACGGCAGCGGGCTGACGATCGGCTGGCAGAGCAGCGTCGTGTCGGCCGGCGAGCCGCGGCTGTCGCTTGCCGACAACTTGATCTACACGATCGGTCTCGACACGACGACCGGCACGTACAGCCTGATCACGGTGGATCCTGCCACGGGCGACCTGGTGAGCAGCACCCCTTACGGCTCGGCGCTCGGCGACAATCCGCTGCAGATGGTGGGCCTGATCAGCCCGTCCGGTGTGCTCTACCAGGGCACGAAAGAGGGGATCCTGCGGGTGCAGGCGATCGTGCCGGAACCCGCGACGATCGCCATGGCCCTCGCGGGAATGGCCTGTGGCGGGTTCTCGATGTGGCGACGGCGGGCGCTCGCCTCGGCTACGCCTCGGCAAGCGGACTGGGGCGAGCCATTGGCATGTCAATCCTCGTGATGGAAACTGGGTCCATCAGTGCGGGCAGCGTCGCAGCGTCACCGCATTCACACCCGCGGACCACGGTGCGCCACGCCGCGACGTGTCAGTGAAACGACAGCCGCTGCCAGCAGAAACGAACCACGAGCCACCCGGTGGCGGCCGACACGGCGGCCGCGATGCCCGCGGCGTGCTGCCCGTAGAGCAGAAGCCCGATGGCGAACAGGATCGCCCAGGTGGCCACGGTGGAGGCCGCCGCGGCGAGGGCCGCGATCCAGAGGTCGCCGCCATCCGTGGAGCCCGTGCCGGCCGCCATCCGCGCGGTGATCCGCCGCCAGCCGGGGCCTCCCGGGCGCACCCGAGAGACGAACGCTTCGAGAGTCGCCCCGTCCGTCGGCGGCGTCACAAACGCGATCACGAGCCAGGAGACGGTCGTGACGACGACGCCGACGAGCATCTGCTGCCAGGCGGCGGGCGCACCGGCGGGATCGGCCTGTTGCCACGCGAAGAAAGCCGCCGCCATCAGGAACGACACCGCCATGGCGGCGATCTCGGCCGCGGCGTTGATCCGCCACCAGAACCAGCGGACCATGAACAAGAGCCCGGTTCCGGCGCCCACTTGAAGCACGAGTTGAAACGTGCTCACGGCATCGCGCATCATCAGCGCCAGGCCGCAGCCGAGCACAAGCAATAGCGCAGTCGCGAGGCGGCCCACGAAAACCTGCCGGCCGGGGCCGGCCGCGCGGTCGACGAACCGCAGGTAGAGGTCGTTGACCACGATGCTCGAGCCCCAGTTCAGCTGCGTGGAGATCGTGCTCATGTATGCGGCGATCAGCGAGGCGACCACGAGGCCCATCAGCCCCGGAGGCAGGCGGCCGAGCATCGCCGGATAGGCGAGGTCGTGGTGCACGTACCGGGGATCGAGGTGCGGATGGGCGAGTTGCAGCGACTCCACCGTGGGAAACACCACGAGGGACGCGAACCCGACGAGGATCCACGGCCAGGGCCGCACCGCGTAGTGCATCACGTTGAACAGCAGCGTCGCGCCGGCCGCGTGCCGCTCGTCCTTCGCCGCGAGGATCCGCTGGACCACGTAGCCGCCGCCGCCGGGTTCGCCGCCGGGATAGTAGGCCGACCACCACTGCACGCCGAGCGGCAGGAGGAACGCGGTCAGCATGGCGTCGAACGGCACGGTCGCCGGATCGGGCAGCAGGGCCAGCCGTGGAGCGACCGCCGGGTGCGACACGAGCGCCGTCAGGCCGCCCACCTCGGGCAGCGCCACGAGATACGCCGCCGCGGCCACGGAGCCGGCCATCGCCACGCCGAACTGCACGAGGTCTGTCAGCAACACGCCCGTCAGCCCGCCCGCCATCGAATAGGCGAGCGTGATGCCAGCCGCCAACGTGACCGACACGAGGGGCGACAAGCCGAGCAGCACCCCGCCGATCTTGATCGCCGCGAGCGTGACGTTGGCCATGATCAGGACGTTGAAGAGGATGCCGAGGTAGGCCGCCCGGAAGCCACGGAGCCAGGCGGCGGGTCGACCCGAGTAGCGGAGTTCGTAGAACTCCACGTCGGTGAGCACGCCACTGCGCCGCCAGAGCCGGGCGAAAAAGAACGTGGTCACGCTCCCCGAGAGGAGAAACGCCCACCACAGCCAGTTGCCGAACACCCCGTACTCGCGGACGATTCCCGCGACGAGATTGGGCGTGTCGGTCGCGAACGTCGTGGCCACCATCGAGATGCCGAGGAGCCACCACGGTTGGCCGCGGTTGCCGAGAAAGAAGGCCTCGAAGCCGGTGCCTGCGGTGCGGCCGGCCCACAGGCCCACGACGAGATAGACCGCGAAGGCGGCGGTGACGATCAGCCAGTCGACGGCGCCGAGTTGCATGGGAGGGATGCTCTCGCTGTGTGCGGTCGGAGGCAGCTTCGGGGTGCGCCACCCGGCGTCCACTCAAGGATAGGCCGGCCACCGGCACGTTGGGAAGCACAAAGGCGAACGCGGCGTCACAGCCATTCAACGGAGCCGCCGGCGTTCATGGCCAGGTTGCCTCCATCCACCGGGAGGAGGACTCCGGTGACCATCGACGCGGCTTCGGATACGAGGAAGATCGCCGGGCCGACGACCTCCTCCGGCTGACCCAGGCGGCCGATGGGGATGCCGCGCCTGACCGTTTTCAGGAGCTCGGAGGCTTCCGGGCTGGCGATCTGGGCCGCCCACATGGAATTCATGAACTGGCAGGGAAGGATGGCGTTGACGCGGATGCCGTGGCGGGCCCATGCGAAGGCCAGTTCACGCGTGAGCTGGCCGACACCGGCCTTGGCGACTCCATACGGCATGGCCCCCCGGCCGAGCGCGTTTTCCCCGGCGATGGAACCGAAATTCACGATGCTTCCTGGGCGTTTGGCGGCGATCATCCGGCGGCCCGCTTCGCGGCAGGTGAGGAAGAAGCAATTGAGGATTCCATCCTGCAAGGCCTGAAAAGCTTCCAGAGTCACATCCTGCGGTTGATGTCGCGGAATCGGGCACGCCACCGCATTCACCAGGATGTCGACAGGGCCGAGTTTGGCCTCCACCGTGTCGAAGAGCGAGATCACATCGGCTTCGCGCGTGGAGTCGCAGGCGATGCCCATCGCATGGCCGCCGGCGCGGGCGATCTCGTCACGCACTCTGTCGGTGTTTTCCCGGTGAAGATCGGCCACCGCCACCTTCGCCCCGGCGGCCGCCAGCCCCTTCGATACGGCTGACCCGAGCGACCCCGCCCCGCCCGTGACGATCGCGGTGCGGCCTGTGAGATCGAACAACTTCGTTGAGCCTTCCATGGGGTATCCGTATGATGGGCGGACTTTTTTACCGTCTTGGGGACATCCTCTTATGCAGACCCAGAGAATGCAAGGCAAACGCGTGCTGGTGACAGGTTCGGGAACCGGCCTCGGTCGCGAGATCGCGCTCGAATTTGCACGGCAGGGGGCCGACATCATCCTCCACCATTCCCACTCGCCCGCCGACTCCGTGAAGCAGGAAATCGAGAGCCTCGGTCGGAAAGTCGCAGTTGTTCAGGCCGACTTGAGCGATCTCGAACAGACCTTCGCTCTCGCCGACAAGGCCATCACGGCCTTCGGTGGGCTGGACTGCCTGGTGAACAATTCGGGCATTTGCCTGAACCGCCCGTTTCTGGAGAACACGCCCGCCGAGTTCGAGAAGATCTACAACGTCAACGTGCGGGCCCAGTTTTTCCTGATGCAGAAATTCGCAGCGCACGTCGTCGGGCGCCACGGGGAGGGGACGGTGTGCAACATCTCCTCCATTCACGGGATGTCGGGCGCCCCGGAGCATGCGATCTACGCCGGAACGAAAGGGGCGATCATCGCGCAGACGAGGACCATCGCCATCGAGATGGCCCACAAGGGCGTCCGCGTGAATGCGATCGCTCCCGGTTGGGTGACCGTGGAGAGCTACTCCAAGTCCCTCCCGGGATTCAACGAGGAAGACGCCAAGAAAGCCGCGGCGGAGAAGGTTCCTCTCGGCCGGTCTGGCTACAAGTCCGAGATCGGCAAACTCGCCGTCTTCCTCTGCTCGGAGGACAGCGGATACATCGTGGGCCAGACCATCGTCGCCGACGGCGGAACGACTTCGTTGATGTCGCTCATTTCCGACTTTCGGACCCGCTCGAGCGCCCAATTCGGGCGGGATTACCTGTAGGTCATCCGTGTACGGCCTCACACTTTGGGCTGGGTGTTTCCCAGCGCCATGATGAATGCAGCGATGATGAGCAGGGCGATGGCGATGAACATCATGTTTCGCGGTCTGCCGTAGACGCCCTTCCATTCCCCGCTCAAGAATCCCAAGGCCTGGCCGCCGAGCATTTGGGAAGCCTGCTGGATCCCGAAGCCGACCGATGCCCCCAAGGCACCGAGCATCAGCATGCCGTTTCCCATCAGCACGATGCCGGCGGCGAAGTTTGCGCCGATGATTGCTGCCAGCACGAGATCGCGCCACGATTGGGCGAGAACATTCCACGACCCGCCCTTCGTCATCAGCCAGGCCGGATACAGCACGTTGATGAGCGTACCTCCGACGAGCGCCGTCGCCCAGACGCCGAACGTGGCGGGAATGTCGCCGGCTCCCTCGGCTTGAAGGGCGGCCACGACCGGACCCTGGCCGTAGACAAAAGAGAGGCTGATGCCGGCAGACATGATCCCGGCCAGCACGCACATGATGAGTCCACCGAGAAAATTTCCGGAGCGTTCTTCACTTTTCTTGAGGACTTGATCGCGCCCGAATCCCGCGGCCGAGGCGAAGGCGACGCCCACGAGCATCACGGCGACGCCGAGCAGGACGGTGAGGCCGGCCGGAGATCCCAGATTTGGCGCGTCCTGAAACAGGCCCGAGCCCTTGACAACCATCGGCAACGTGACTCCGATTGACACTCCGAGCCCGGTGAGGATCGCGCCTGTGAGGGCCACGCCGATGCGCACGAAGCACAAGCCGCACAGCACATTTGCGATCCCCCAGGCTGCGGCCCAGATGTTGGATTGGAGGTAGACCCCGGCCGGCACGCTCGAGAACGCCCGCCACGCATTCGGGCAGGCCGTCAGCGTGACCGCCCACGGCAGAATGAAGAGGCCGGTGAGCATGCCCACAAACCACCAGTGCTCGAATTTGTAGGTCTTGATCAATTTCATCGGCCATGCGCCGCTGCCGATGAAGAGGCCGGCCAGCGAAACGACGACGATGCCCAGGAGTGTGTGGTTATTCATGGACGAGTGGATGGGGGAGAGTTTGGTTCAGGGTCGCGCACAATATAAGGAAAAGTACAGGGGGAAATACATCTCGCTCTGGAGGTGGTGGTGATGGTCATGCCCGTGAAGCTCGCATCTGAAGTCCCGGCACGCTCGATCGGCATCTGCTGGCTTGGCCAATCGAGCTACCTCCTCACATCTCCGTCCGGGACCGTCGTCGCCCTCGATCCGTATCTGTCCAACGCCTGCAAGGCCCTCGGTGACAAGGCGGGCATCAACATGGACAGGAAATTTCCGCCCCCGCTCTCCCCGGCGGATTTGGTGGGCGTCGATGGCTGCCTGTTGACCCACGGGCACGAGGACCACCTCGACCCCGAAACCGTCCTGCCGTATCGCTCGGCCGGCGGACGCGGTCCCTTTTTCGCGCCGGCCGAAACCATCGAAAAGCTCGAACGGCTGGGTGTTCCCGCGGAGGAACTCCGCATGATGTGGCCCAACAAGGTCGTGGAGATCGGTGAATTCACGGTGCGCGGAACCTTTGCGATTCCCTTCGGGGCCGACGATCTCACCCATATGGGCTACCTGATCACGGTCAAAAACGGCCCCACGGTGTATTTCACCGGCGACACCCGGTATCACGAAAATCTCGCCGACTACGTCCGCCCGCACGCCCCCGACGTGCTCGTGACCGTGATCAACCCCTTTGGAAACATGGACCCGGGGCAGGCGGCCAGGCTCGCGCGCGATCTGGGCGTGAAAATTGTGATCCCGGGGCACTATGATCTGTTCCCGGACAACACCATCGCGCCCAAGTATCTCCAGATGAACCTCATGGTCCTTGATCGAGGCGGCATCTACCGCGAGCTCGAGCGAGGAAAGTTTTTCGTGTATCCCGAAACAGCACCAGGCGGAGTCGCATCATGAAAACCGAGCCCCTCACGCAGCGCCAGTTGTCCCTGAATCTGGAGCGGTCGGGCCGGCCCGTGCACTCCATGAACGTGCAGGGCGGAAGCCTCGTCGTCTTGCCCCAGGGCGGGCGGGTGATCGGGCTGTATCCGAAAGGTTCCCGCGAGAATTTTTTTTGGACTCACGATGCCTTGTCTTCTGTCGACAGCATCCGGCGCCTGTATGCGGAATCCCGCTGGCCGAACCCAGGCGGAGATCGCACCTGGCTCTCGCCCACGACCGAGTTATTCGTCTCCGATCTCGCGCGCTTCTGGGAAACATGGCGTGAGCCGGTGGCCGTGGATCCGGGCAACTACGCCTGCAGCGAAGTGAAGGGCGGCCTCAAGCTCGCAAACCGGCCGAAGCTCGAACTCCGGCGGCGCAAGCAGACCGTCGAATTGGCGATGGAAAAGACGCTCCATTCCGCCGCCGATCCATTTCGCTACGAGGCAGATGCCATAGGCGACTACGCGTTTGCGGGCTACACCACACGCTCGACGCTGACCGTCCTGCGTGAGCCGCGAAACTCGCGCGTGCCGATCGGATTGTGGCAGCTGCTGCAGCTTCCTCCGGACGGCGAGATGATCCTCCCCACGCACACGCGGACGCAGCCCACGGTGATCTTCGGCAAGATCCCACGCGGCGACGTCCGCAGCGAGCCGCGTTGCATCCGTTACCGGATGCGCTCGGCCACCACCGCCAAAATCGCCGTGCATGCCATCCACCTCACGGGCCGCATGGGCTATGTGAGGAAAAACAGCGAGGGCGGCATGGATCTCATCGTGCGCAACTTCTCCGTCGATCCCTCCGGCGAGTATGTTGACACGCCTTTCGACGACGAGAGCGCGCGCGGTGATGCGATGCAGGCGTGCAAGGTTTCGGAGAAGGACATCGGGTCTTTTTCGGAGATCGAGCACCACTCGCCGGCCATCGGAGCCGACACCGGCCTGACGACCCACACAGACATCTCGCAGGTCTGGGCCTTCCGCGGCAGCCCCAAAATCATCGCCCGCATCACCGAAGTGCTGCTGGGCTCGAAGCCCGAACTTTCCTGAAGGAGAAACGATGAGCGAGAAAGCCAGCCCGCGAACGCAGTCGGACGTCCCCCACAAGGCGCTCGCCGCACACTCCATTCCCATGGATGCGCCGCTGCATGGCCGGCCCCCGGCCCGGTTTTCCGACTGCGAGGTGCTGGCCATCCTCTACCGCACCGACCCGTCGGCGATCACGGCCCTCTTGCCGCCGCCGCTCGAGCCGGTGAACGATGTGGTGATGGTGCAGATCGGCCGCTGGGGAGATGTGCCGGGAATGGGCCGGAACACCTACGAGGCCAACATCATGGTGGCCGCGCGGTACACAGCCGGCGCCAAGACCGTGGTGGGAGCGTACTCGCCGTATTTCTACGTCGACAACGACCGGGCGATGGCCGGCGGGCGCGAGTTCCACGGTCAGCCCAAGCGGTTCGCCACCGTCACCCTCGAAGCCCGGGGAGACATCTTTCTCGGGCAAGTGATCGCCAACGGGATCACCGTGTTCACCGGCACGATGCACTACAAGGCCCGCAAGGCCGACTTCGAAGAGGTCTGCCGACATGTGAATCCCGTGACCAACATCAACCTCAAGATCATGCCGCACATCCACGGTGGGTATGCGGTGCGGCAGCTGACGGCGCGGGATTTCGTGGACATCGACATCACGCAGTGCTTCGGCGGCACGGGCACCGCGGAAATCCATCCGCATGCGACGGTTCCCATGCATCGCCTGCCAGTTCGCGAGCAGATGGATGCCTATTATTGGACCGGGGCTTTTTCGCTCATCGGTGGCGTGGTGCTGCACGACTACCTGGCGACCGGCTCGACGTGACGGAGTTTTTGCCATGGGCCTCGTCCGGGCAATTCTGTGCGTGAGCCTGCTCGCTCCGGCGTTGGCAGCCCGGGGCGAACTGCTCAACGTGCAGTTGCTCGGCCACGGCGGAAATCCCACCGGCGGCTCCGATGCGGCGGCTCCCGAGTATCGCGGGGCGGGCGTCGCGGGCGGGGACCAGGACTATTGGAACCCGGTTCGCGCCGACGCGTTCAACAAGGCGTTGGAAATCCAGCGGCCGCCACAATTCCTCGCCGCCGACGGCAAGACGCCCCTGCCCGTGCGGATCAAGTTTCGGGGCTTCAATGGCGCCGACTACTTTCCCGCAGCCGACGGCGCGCCCGTGAGCAACGCGCTCTTGAACTCTTACCTCGTCGGCGGTGCGGGCGCGGGTGTCACGATCGAAGGGCTGCAGCCGGGCAAGGAATACGATCTGTGGTTGTTCGCCACCAATTCGCGGCTGGGCGCGGGTGCGAAATTCACCGTGAACGACGGCGCTCCCAAAGCCGCCCGCGGCTCGGCCGGCAAAGCCTTCGCGGCCGGGACGGACTACGTGGAGTTCACGAAACTCGCCGCCGATGCCGGGGGGCGCCTGAACATCGCGCTCGACCCGGCCGACGTGGCGGTTTTTCCGGGCGTGATCTTGAACGCGCTGCAGTTGAGGGGAGAGTTCCCGGATCGCAGCCTCGCTTCGGCGACTGACCCACACCGCTGGGCGCTGAAAGCGTGGCTGCGAGCGGAAGATCTTGCCAAGGCCGGCCTGCATCCCGGCGATGCCGTCCGCGAGTGGAAGGACGCCGGTTGGGGGCTGCGTTTCGCGCCGGATGCAGCGCCGCCGATGCTCGACGAGGCACCGATCTTCTCCGAGGTCGGCGATCCCGGCTCCACGAAAAAATATCCGGTGGTGCGGTTCGACGGGGGAGCCGGGCTCGAGCAACTCGATGCGGTGGAGGCGCGTGATGATGAGATCACGGCCTATGTCATCTTCCGCTCCAAGGATTCCCCGAAGTGGAAAAAGATCCTGGCCCGCCGCCACGGTGCCCTGTGCACGTACGACGGGGATGTTTCCTCTCCACTCGTGCCCCGCGGCTATCACACCGCCTATCGCGAACGCGGGCTGCGGCTGGGAGCCGCCGACCGGCTGCCGCTCGCGATCACGGGGCACCAGGGCGAATACAACCGCGACACTCGCTTCCAGGGCGACATCGCGGAGGTCCTCGTGTTTGCGCGACGGTTCGATTCCACCGACGATCAGGGGCTCAACGAGGAACTCCAGGCGATCGACGGCTATTTCAAGGCGAAGTATTTCGAGCCCGACGGCAAAGCTCCCGCGTCCGCGCCGCCGTGGCTGCCCGCTCCGCGCATCGCCGCCGCGCCTGCGCCGGTTCCGCAGCAGCCTGCTTCTGCCAAGGGGGCGGGGATCGGTCTGCAGGGGCCAAACATCTTCTCCATGGCCGCCGGAGGAAAGCCGGGGGCGATCGAATATGCCGCGGGCGACGTGACGCTTCCCTTCCGTTACGAAGCCGAGGTGTCGGACCGCCCGCGGCCGAAGCCGCTCGACTTCCCCGGCCAGCCGAATCCGGATTGCTGCCACGCGTTTGTGCGCATGGACGGCGAGTTGTGGATGTTTCGCATCGACTTCATCGCCGACAAGGGCCGCATCGGCCGCTTCAAAGGGCCGGACATCGACCACATGACCAAACTCGACGACGGCACGTACCCGGCGGAAGTCGGGCTCGGCTGGTTGCTCGGCGGACTGTGGTACGACCAGTCCGAACGGAAGCTCTATGCACCCGTGCACATCGAGCAGGAGGGCAACTATCGCTTCCACCCCGCCTGGGGCTGGTTCTCGCGCAAGATCGGCCTTGCCACCAGCGTTGACAAGGGAAAGACGTGGAAATACGAGGGCGACATCGTCACGCCCGAAACGTACTACCACACGCGCGACGCCTACAAGTTTTCCGGTTCGGACACGTCCAACGGGGTGGCTGATTTCGGGTTCTACGTCGATGCCCGCAGCGGCTACTTCTACATCTATCCACTGGAGAGCTGGTATCCCAAGGGGCAGTGGGGCGCACGCTGGGCGCCGCGCGTGGCCAGGTGCGCCATCGCCGACAAGATGGCCCCGGGGAAGTGGCGGTATTTCTATCAGGGCACGTGGGACCAGCCGGCGTTGGGCGGCAAGTCGAGCATCGTCGGCGCCAGCTACTTCTGGGGAATCATCTACAGCACGACGCTCAAGCGCTACATCAGCATCTCGCCGTACAACAAAGACCCCTGGTGGCCGCCCCATGCCTACAACGTGGACGGCGTGATCATCGGAACCTGCACCGACCTTGCGAAGCAGGACTGGGTGTGGGGGTATTTCCCGGAGGGAATGCACGGCTTCATGAAGCTCTTCAACGCCGAGGGCAA
>CAZDTC010000045.1:0-10868 GCA_964508125.1 uncultured Candidatus Kuenenia sp. | reverse complement strand
GATCGCCCTCGGCGATGGAGCAGCGTGCCGCCGGCTCCGAATGCGGGTCGTTATCAATTGCCCCGCCGTCCGGCGAGGAGATACGGGGAGCCCGAAGCCCGCGCGAAATCCCGTGGTCGTTTTTGCCCTTGGAGCGATCCGGGAGGAGGCGTTACATTGCCCCCATCTTTCCCGCATTCCCTTGCCACGGATCGGCTCGGGTGACCGCTGGCGTGCGTCGGCGGCCCGGCGGCCGTGCCCGTGGCAGCCCCTTCGGGGCCACTCGGAAAGGCACCAGCCGTGGCAGATCTCGTGTTTGCGTTCGATGGGGCCCTCGATCGGCCGATCCCGGTGCCGAAGGGCGCTCCGGACGCGGTGGCGGAGGCCGTCGCAGAGGCGCCGTTCGCCGCCTTCCGTGCCGCCGTTGCCACGGCAAAGCAGACGCGGGCCGCGGCGCTCGTGCTCTTCGGCAACACGCTCGATCCGGTGCGGGCCAGCCCCGCGCAGGCCGCCGCGCTGCGAGGGCAGATCGAGGCGCTTGCCGCCGACGGCTGTCGCACCGTGTGGGTGGCCGACGAGCCTGCCGATGTCGCCAACGTGGCCCGGGCCCTGGCGGAGCCGGCCGGCCTCGCGTTCGTCACGCCCGTGTCGCCGCTGCGGCTCGATCTCCGCGGGCTGGCGCTCGAGATCTGCTCGTCACGCGGCCACGCGCACGCGGCCGCCCATCAGTCGCCGTCGTTCGCCTCCTCGCATTCGTCGCTGCTGCCGGCGCAGCGCCGGATCGTGATCGGCTGGGACGACGCCTGGACGTCGCTCCATGGAGAGCCGACGGTGTCGCATGCCCTGCCGTCGCCACTGCCCGTGGGACCGTCGTGGGGGCCGCATGGCACGCTGTTCGTGTGGGGATCGCGGCGGCTGCAGCCGGTGCCACCCGGGGTGCATCAGGTGCCTCCGCTCCAGGCCCGCAGCGACCGTGAGCCGGCGGCCGGCGCCTGCGTCGCTGCCACGCTGACGCAGGCTTCTCCCGCCGGCGCGACGTTCACCGCGCCGGGTGGGCTCGGCGACGCGCGGGGCGCGTGGGGGGGCGACTGGAAGGAGGTGCCCACGCACAACGTGGCCTGGCGCACCCTCTCGCTGACATCGCTCTCCGGCGACGATGAAGAACTGGCGACCACGATCTGGTCGGCGCTCGAGGGGATGTCGATCGACGCCCGCGGTCCGGTGCAGATCGTCCGCTGCGCCGTCGACTGCGGCGGCAGCATCTCGCGGCGGGTTCACGTGTCCGAGATCACGGCCGAGACGATGGCCCGCGTGCGCGAGGCTTCCGATCCCGGCGCGATCCGCGCCTGGTGCCGTGAGATCGAGGCCGATCGTCACGAGCCGCCCGACGTGCTCGTGCGCAATGCGTCCGCCGCGAAAGCCGGCGGCGCCGCATCGTTTGCCGCCGGCATCGCGGAGCTCGTGCTCGATCTGGAAAGCAAGGAAGCCTCCGCGGTGCCGCGCGAGGCGGGATGGCTGGCGCTCGAACTGCTGGAGTCGACATGATCATCGAACACATCGACATCGAACGCTTCGGGGCGCTCGCCGACGTTGCGATCGACGGCCTGGGGCCCGGCGTGGAGGTGCTCCATGGCACGAACGAGACGGGGAAGACCTCGCTCCTCGAATTCGTACGTGGTGTGTTCTTCGGGTTCGGCAGCCTGTTCCGCCGTGGTGTCCTCGACCCGAATCGCCCCTGCGGCGGCCGCCTCGTGGCCCGTGCCGGTGTCGATGCCCGACGAATCACCGTCGAGCGACGGCACGATGGGCCGCACCTCGACCGGCTCACCGCGGCGAGCTACGCCACCGAAGACAACCTCCCGCTGGCCGACAGTCTGACGGTGCTCGATGCCGACGAGTCATCGGCGACCGCGCTGTTCCTTCGCGACTTCACGGGGGATATCGACGAGCGCACGTTCACGGCGGTGATGGCGTTCGGTCTCGACGAATTGCACGAACTCCGCACGCTCGATGCCGATGGCTGCGGCAGTCGCCTCTACGAGCTCGCCAGCGGGCTCGACCGCTCGAAGGTGGCGCTCGTGCTCACGAACCTGCGGTCGGCCATCGAGCGGCTCGACTCGACCGACCCGGAGGTGTCGCCGCTCGAGGCGCTGCGCCAGCGCCGCAGCGCCGCCCTCGCCCGGCTTGCGGCGATGAACGCGCCGGCGCTCGACGCCGGAGCTCTCGCGCTCGAGCTGGCGCGGATCGAAGCCGATCTCTCCGCCTGCGAGGCCCGCGCGGCGGCCGCCCGGGCAGCCGAGGAGAAGATCCGGGCCCTCCTGCCGCTGGCACCGCTCCATGCCGAGCGGGTCCGTGCGGCCGCCGCGCTCGCCGAACTCGAGGCCACTCCCGCCATCCACGCCGACTACGACGCCTGGGAGCTGGCGTCGAAAAACCGCGATCATCTCGCCCGGCTGGCCCGCAGGAAGAAGTTGATCCGCAGCCGGATCGCCAAGGAGCTCGCAGCGCTGTCCGTCGACACGGTCGCCCGCAAGAAGCGAGCTTCGATCGTCGCGGTGTGCGACGAGCGGCCGCGGCTGGAGCGGCTCATGGCCGAGGTCGCCCGGGCGGAGTCGGCCGCGCGGCAGGCGGCCAGGCGGTTTGGCGAGGCGCTCGGAGCCGCCGGGCTCGTGCGGCTGATCAATCCCGAGCGTGGCGTCGGGCAGTCGCTTGACGCGCTCGCCGAGTCGCCGCTGCCGGTCGGCCTCACGCATTCCTTCGGGTCGCTCAAGGCCCGGGGCCGTGACTACAAGGCCGCGAGCGCCGACGTGCGGGCGGCCGAGCGGCAGGTTGCAGAGATGCGCGGCGGCCTCGACACGACGAAGGGTTCGCTCGCCGCGGCCGGCTCCAGCCTCGGCCTGCCGATCGCCGCCGCGATCGAGGAGGCGAGCGGGCGCGTAGCGCTGTATCGCAACCGGCTGGCGGCAGGCGACCAGCTCGCCGAGCTCGACAAGGCGCTCGTCCGCATCGATCGCGAGGTGGCCGCGAGTCGCGACGCGCAGCTCTTGCCTGTGGGCTGGCTGATCGGCTTGGGCGCGGTGTTCGTGATCGGCGCAGGGATGCTGCTCTCAGGGCTGCTTCTGCCGGCAAGCGTGACCGGTTCGCTCGCCTACGCGCTTGCCGCGCTCGGCCTCGCCGGCACGGGCCTGGCTTCGGTGGCCACGTGGTCGCTCGACCGTGCCGCTTCCGGGCGGTTTGAATCGGCCCGCCAGCAGCACGAGATGGTGCGGAAGCAGCGGGGCGACCTCGTGGCGCAGTGTGCCGCCCTCGACACCCGCATCGACGCCGTAAGGTCCGCCGCGGAGCGGGTTCCCGGCGAGGTCCACGCCTCGCTCGAGCGCCGGGCCGCCCTCGCCCAGGCCGAGGTCGAACGGCTCGAGGACCTCGCCGCCCGCGAGGGTTCGCTGCATGTGCTCGCCGATCGCGTGACCGTCGCCGAGCAGGCGCTCGCGCAGGCGCTGGAGCGGCGGGCCGCCGCCCGCAGCCGCTGGAAGCGGTCGCTCGTGCAGCGCGGGCTGCCGCCGACGCTGACCACGGCGGACGTGCGGGCGATCGCCCGCCACCGGCACGCGCTCGTCCGCCTGGACGACGAGCGTCGCATCGCGTCGGACGAGGCCCGCCTGCGCCGCGAGGAATTGGCCGCGCTCGCCGCCCGGATCGAGGGCGTGATGATCGAGTGCGACATGCTGCCCGAGGGCACGCCGCTCGAACATGTCGACGAGCTCCGCGAGCGGCTCGATCGTGATGCCGCCGCCCACGTGATGCGGGGCAAGCTCGAGCGCAAGCTCATCAAAGCTCGGGAAGTGCATCGGGCGGCGCTCCGCCGCGTGAAGCTCGCCGAGCGCCGCGTGCAGGAGATCGTCGCCCGCTGGGGCGTGACCACCGAGGCCGAGTTCCTCCCGCTCGTCGATCGCCGTCCCCTCATCGATGAAGCCCGCCGGGTGAGCCAGGCCGCCGAATCAGCCTGGCTCGAAGCCCGCCGGCGCGTGCCGCATGCCGAGGAGTTCGCCGGGTGGTTTGCCACCGGCGGGGGAGTGTCGCTCGACGAGCGGCTGGCCGAGGCACGCGCCGCCGTGATCGAGGCGGGCGAGGCGGCCGTGCGGGCGGCCGATCGACGGCGCGCCGCAGCCGCGCGGGTCGAGTCGGCGGCGCGCGACCGGTCGACCGAAGGCGTGCAGCTCGAGATCGCGGAAATCGAGCAGGATCTCGAGGGGCACCTCCACCGGCGGCGGCTGCTCGAGAAGGCGGCGTTTCTGCTCGAAGAGACGCGGGCGTCCTTCGCTCGCGACCATCAGCCGGCCGTGCTTCGCGAAGCATCTCGCTGGCTCGCACGGCTCACCGAGGGGCGCTACGTGTCGATCACCACGTCGATCGACGAGGCGCGGCTCGAGGTGCACGATTCCGACGGCATGCTCTGGAGCCCCGACCGGCTCAGCCGCGGCACCCGCGAGCAGGTGTTTCTTGCCCTGCGGCTCGCGCTCGTGCGCGACCTCGAGCGGCACGGCGTGCACCTGCCCGTCGTGATCGACGACGCACTCGTGAACTTCGACGACGTCCGCGCCCTCGCGGCGGCCCGCGTGCTCGTGGAGTTCGTGGGGGACGAGCCGGGCGAGCGGCAGATGCTCGTGCTCACCTGTCATGCCCACGTGGCGCGGATCTTCACCGAGGCGGGAGCCAACGTGCGGTCCCTGAGCGACCCGACCACGGGGTGGCCCCGCCGGCGCGGCTTGCCGGAGCGGGAGGCTTCGTCGCCAAGGCCGCCGCGTGAGCGGAAGCGGTCGCGCAAATCGGAGCGCACCCGCGTCGCCGCGATGCCGGAGCCGGCGCCCGGCCCGACGCCGGCTGTGATTCCCGAATCGCGTGACGAGCGTGTCGTCGAGTCGACCTGGGAAGCCGAGGAGTTCTTCTTCGGCCGCGGTTCGCGGCGCGAGCCCCGTCGCCGCCGCCCTTGAGCACGTGGGGCGAGCGGCTCGCTTCACGGCAAGTCTCGACATCCTGTCGAACTTGCCTTGGCGGGCCTCCGCCCGCTGGTTCTTACCCGGCCCTCCGGGCCTGGCGATGAGTCGCACGCCGTGGGGCAAGCGTCTCGCTTGCCTGGGGTTGACGCCGCATTGGCAACCGGGACGGTTGCCCCACGTCATGCCCGCAGGGCCGCTTCGCCGAGGTCGCGGATGTAGCGCTGGCGCATCTGCGCGAGAAGCATGCCGAGGAACACGTTCAGCCCCAGCGACAGGAACAGCGCGATCAGGCTCCCGATCAGCCAGCCCCACGGTTTCTCCGTGGCGAGCGTTCTCGGCTCGGCCTCCACGAGTCGGGCCGACGACGGCGCAACCGCCGCCACGGGAGCGGCCCGCGGCCGCTTGGCGGCTTCGACGATCGACCGCTCCACGGCCGCCGGCCACGAATCGGCCACGTAGATCTTCACGCGCCGCACGTTCCGCGAGTCTGGCGGCACGTCGCTCGTGAGGGTGTAGGGGTTGGCATTGCGCACGAGGTCGGGCTCGACCCGCACGAGGTATTCGCCGCTCCCTTCCTCCGTCGGCACATAGGCCGTCTCGATGCCGGTCGCGAGAAGGCCGGCGAGCAGGAATGCCATCTTGATGAACATGGGCGGAGGCTCCTCGATGCGGACGGTTGAATCAGGAGGATTTCACCCTGCCGGAGGGCGTTTGTGCAACTGCCGCCGGCGGGCCGCTCTCCGCGCCCGCCAGCGGGGCCGTTCCCCGGGAGAAATGGTCGAGTTCGGTCTGGAGCATGGTCAGGGCGGCCTGGAGGAAGGCCACCGCGATCGGCCCCACGAAGATCCCGATCGGTCCGAGCGCCCCCACGCCCCCGAGCACGCTCAACAGCGCCAGCAGCGGATGCAGTTTCGACTGCCCGTGGAGCACGATCGGCTTGATGATGTTGTCGATCGTCGAGACGACGCACAGTCCCCAGGCGGCGAGGCCGGCAGCCGTCCAGGTGTCCTTGACGAAAAACATGAGATAGAGGCTCGCCGAGCCCCACACGGCCGCCGCCCCGACGAACGGCACGAGCGCTCCGAAGAACGTGAGCAGGGTGAGCAGGAACACGCCCTTCAGTCCCGCCACGGAAAACCCGATGCCCGCCAGCACGGCCTGCACGAGCGCCGCGAGAAGCGTCGAAGACACCACCGCCCGGCTCACTTCCTCGAACTCCTCGAGCAACTGCCATTGATATCGCGTGTCGAGGGGCACGAGCCGTGTGACGGCGGCGAGCATCCGCCGGCCGTCAGCCAGGAAGTAAAACAGCGCCACGGTCATCACGATCAGCCCGATCACGACTTTCACGAGCACCACGGGCGTGCGGGCGGCGATCGGGCCGATCCACTCCTCCGCCAATTTTCGCACCTCACCGTTGACAGCCTCGGCGGTGAGGTGCAGGCCCGTGGCGTTGTTGAACGACTCCACGAGACCGCCGAGCACGTTGGCGTCGAGCTTGAGGCCGTCGGGCGCCCGCAGCATCGCCACGGCCTCGCCGCCTGCCCGGGCCACGATCAGGAACAGCGGCACGAGCACGATCAGGAGCACGAACAGCGTCGTCAGACCCGCGGCGACCCACTCGGGCGCCTGGAGACGGTCGCGGAGCCTGCGGTGGAGCGGGCCGAAGATCACGACGAGCATCGCCGCCAGCAGCAGCGGCAGGAGGAAGCTCGACATCACGCGCAGCGACAACAGCCCGAATACGGCGATCAGGCCGAGAATCACGCCGAGAGAAACCAGTCGTGTCATGGCAAGCCTTGTCGGAGGCGGCCCGGCCGGAATCGGTCGGGGTCGCACGTCTGAACAGTGTACGCGGAGGAGCAGGGCCGCGCCAGCATGACAACCGGTAAGCGTCGCGGGTATTCTCTCGCGAGCGGCCATCCACGATGGCCGCCCTTGCCCACCCGTCCTCCTCGCGCCGGCCGCCCATGCTCGCCCCCGACGTCTCGCTGGTCGTGCCGGTGCGCGACGAAGCGGGCAACATCGGTCCGCTGATCGAGGAGATTCGCGCCGTGCTCGACGCAGCCGGACGGCGTTGGGAATTGTTCGTCGTCGACGATGGGTCGACCGACACGTCGTGGGCTGAAATCGCGGCGGCGGCCGCAGCCGATCCGCGGGTCGCGGGTGTGAGGCAGCCGGCGGGCCTCGGCAAGTCGGCCGCCCTGGCCGCGGGATTCGCGCGCTGCACGGGGCGGTTCATCGCGATGCTCGACGGCGACGGGCAGGACGATCCGGCCGAGATTCCGGCCATGCTCGCCCGGCTCGACGTGGAGGGGCGGCCTCGCGTGGATCTCGTCAACGGCTGGAAGACGCCGCGGCGCGATCCATGGCACAAGACGCTCCCCTCGAGAGTGTTCAATGCGATCGTCGGATTTTTCACGGGACTGAACCTTCACGACCACAACTGCGGCCTGAAGGTGTTCCGCCGCGAGGTTGCCAAGGCGCTTGCGCTCGACACGGGCATGCACCGCTTCATCCCGGTGCTCGCGGCTGCGCATGGGTTTCGCGCGATCGAGATCCCGGTCCACCATCGGCCCCGCCGACATGGTCGTTCGAAGTATGGCGCGGCCCGGTTCCTCGCGGGGCTTTACGACCTCGCGCGGGTCGCGACGCGGGTCCGCGGCCAGGGCCTGCTCGCCTCGTCGGCGCCGCGCGAGATGCCACGCGGCCGGCTGCGGCGCAGCGTGTTCCTCCTGTTTGCGGCGCTCGCGGCCGGAGCCGTGCTCGGCCGGATCGGGTCCGTGGCCAGCGTCGATAAACTCGCGCTGGAGAAGCGGCTCGTCGCCGATGCGGTCGCCGCAGCCGCCGCGGCGGGCCTATCGGTCGATCCCGCGGCGATCCGAGCCCGCATCGAGACGGAGAAGCGGCTCCTGCGGCCGTTTCTTTCCGCCAACGACCGCAGCCGCTGGCTCACGGTCCGATCCCTCGTCGAGCGTGGCACGTTCGCGATCGAAGACCTCGTGGTGGAGCCGGGCTGGGACACGATCGACGCGGTGGTCCATGCCGATGCGTCCGGCACGAAACATCTTTATTCGAGCAAGCCGCCGTTGCTCTCGGTGCTGGCTGCGGGGCCCTATTGGCTGCTCCGCGCCGCGACCGGCTGGACGCTCGGCGACCATCCGTTCGAAGTCGGCCGGCTCCTCATGGTGGTCTACGGCCTCGTGCCCTTGTTGATCATGATCGGCTACACCTTTCGGCTGATCGACGCCACCGGCACGACCGACTGGGGACGGCTGTGGTCGGCCGCCCTCGTGTGCGGCGGCACGCTGCTCACGACGTTCGCCGTCGTGTTCACCAACCACGTGCCTGCCGCCGCCTGCGCCGCCGCGAGCGCCTGGTATCTGCGACGCATCCGCTGCGACGGCGCAAGATCGTGGGCGACGTTCGCGGCCGCGGGGGGGGCGGCGGCTCTGGCTGCCGCGTTTGAACTGCCGGCCCTGGCTTGGTGCGCCGCGGTGCTCGCGCTCCTGGCGGCCGTCGACGCCCGGCGGACGATCGTCGCGGCCCTGCCTGCCGCGGCCCTCGTCGCGGCCGCCGCGATCGGCACCAACTGGCTTGCCCACGGCACGCCGGTGCCCGCCTACGCCCAGCGCGCAGCCGACGACAATTGGTATGACTATGCCTTCACGCTGCCCAACGGCAAGGTGCTCACGAGCTACTGGCGCAACCCGCAGGGCGTGGATCGCGGCGCGGCATCGCCCGCCATGTATGCCTGGCATGTGCTCGTGGGGCACCACGGCATCGTGTCGCTCACGCCCGCGTGGCTGCTGGTGATTCCGGGGCTCATGGCATGGTCGGCCCGCAGCCACCGGACCGGCTCGGGCGAACGGCCGCTGGCGATCGCGATCGCGGCGGTGTCGGTGGTGGTGCTGGCGTTCTACCTCACGCGGCCGCAGGCTGATCGCAACTACGGCGGCGTGGCGAGCGGGTTTCGCTGGGTCTTCTGGCTCGCGCCGCTGTGGGTGACCGCTGCCGTGCCGGCCGTCGACCGGCTCGCGGGCCACCGCGTCGGCCGTGGAATCGCCCTCGTGCTGCTCGCGCTGTCGGCGGTGTCGGTCGCCTATCCGACGTGGAATCCCTGGACGCCGCCGTGGATCTGGCAGTGGCTCACGCACGCCGGCTGGCTGCCGCCCTCATGAGCCGGCGGCGGCGATGAGGCTCGTTGGCCACCCGGGCGGTGGCGGAGCCTCGACGCGGACGGTCTCCCCCGTGTCGGGATCGGCATACGTGATCCGCCAGGCGTGCAACGCGATCGGCCGCCGCCGCGCTTCTGCCGGCGCATCGGGCTCCGGCAACGCCCCGTAGAGCGTGTCGCCGACGATCGGCAGGCCGCGGGCGGCGGCCTGAACGCGCAGTTGGTGCATCCGGCCGGTGAGCGGTTCGAACCGCACCCCCAGCACGCCCTCAGACGGTCGCGCGAGGAATCGAACGCGGGTTTCAGCGGCGCGTGCGCCCGGCTCGTCGGGCGTCGCGATCCGCGCGCGGGGCTCGTCCGGGATCTTGGCGATGCAATCCCGCCACACCGTCTCCCCGGCTCCGTCGACGGCGTCGACGTTTGGCCCTGACAGTAACGCGAGGTAGGTCTTCACGATCTCGCGCCGCTCGAACTGCCGCGAAAGTTTGCGGGCGGCACGTGGCGTGATGGCCAAAAGCAAGACGCCCGACACCGCGCGGTCGAGCCGGTGCGGCACACCCACGTAGGCACCGGGCGCGAGTCGCCCGCGCAGCCAAGCTTCCACGGAAGGCAGGCCGGGGGGGGCCTGGGTCGCGAGGCCCGCCGGTTTGGCGATGGCCATCACGCCCCCCGCCTCCCGCACGACGCTGGGCTCGAAGGCCGGATCCTTCACGGGATTGCGTGAACCGCGCCGCGCCTACGACTCGAGCCGCTTGAGGGCCGCAAGGGCGGCCATCGCCCGGTCGGCCGTGCCGAAGTGGCCCACGAGCCGCTTGGCGGCGACGAGATCTTCCACGGAGATCGGGCCGCTGCGGAGGGCCGGCCGCGGCCCCTTGGCGGCAGACTCGCCGCCCCGGCGTCGGCGCGGCTTGAAGCCCATCCGCTTGAGCACCATGCTCACCTGAGGTGACGACACCTCGATCCCCTGTTTCTTGAGCTGGGCGATGATCACGACCGGCCGGGGCTTCTCCCCCTTCTCCTTCATCGCGGCTGCGATCCGGCGGATCTCGGCGGACTTGTTCACATCCTTCGCGGGCTTCTTGTCGACCATGGAAAGTTTTGCTCCTGACTGTGATTTGGTGACGAGCGTGTTAACTCGGTGTTACTAACGCGGGAATTAAACTATGATTCAATTCGCTTTACAACCCCCTCCCGTGACCAGCGGCCGCCGATGCCCACGTTCGACTACTCGTTCACGGTGAATGCGCCGCTCTCCGCCGTGCAGGCGTTTCACGGCGACACGAGCGCTCTCAAGCGGCTCACGCCTCCGCCCACGATCGTGCAACTCCACTCGATCGAGCCGCTTGCGGAGGGGTCGGTCTCGGAGTTCACGCTCTGGGTCGGCCCGCTGCCCCTGCGTTGGACGGCGGTGCACCGCAACGTCTCGCCGCGCGGCTTCACCGACGTGCAGGCCGCCGGCCCGGCCGCCCGCTGGGAGCACACGCACACCTTCACGCCCCTCGACGCGAATACCACACGGATCGACGAGCACATCGAGTTCGAGCACAAGCCCGGCTTCTGGGGCATGGTGACCCGCCTTCTCTTCTCGCGGCCAAACCTCCTCCTGATGTTCACCTACCGCAAGCTCGCCACCCGCTGGCACCTGCGGAATGCACGGTGAGCGACGGTATTGCGTATGCATCGGAGTTGCGCGCCGGCTCGGGGTCGCCCCTACC
>CAZDTC010000044.1:0-10959 GCA_964508125.1 uncultured Candidatus Kuenenia sp. | reverse complement strand
ATCCCTGGACGCCGCGCTCAAGAGCGATGGCCCAGAACGAGTCCGCTACCTCCTGAGTTGCTCCATCTCGAACCGCTGCTTGTTCCAGCGGCGGATCTCGTCGATGTCGGCGATGACGTGGTTGAGGTCGTATTCGCTCGGATGGATGATGTAGTCGCGGGGGGCCACGGCTGCGCTCCGTCGGTCGGCAACGATCAGGTGCGGATGTGCTTCCGCTTCATCTTGCGGGCCTTGCTGTTGGCCGGGCGGGCGCCGTGATTGGCCTTCTTGAGGCCGCGGTGGGGTTTTGCCATCGAAGGATCTCCAGGCAGGGATGAAATCGTGCAGGGCACGCCCTGCGATTCGCGAGTTGTACCACGCGGCCCCGCCTGCCGCCACGCCGCCCTTGGTCGGCCGATTCAGCGGCGTTGATCCGCTGCCGCGGCTCGTTCCGCTGCGATCGCCTCGCGCACGCTCGTGCGCAGGATCTCGACGAAACTGGCGCCCAGGAATCCAAACAGCCCGCCGATCACGGCAGACGACAGCCCGCCGAGCACGGCCCCAGCCAACGAGCAGTCCGTCCAAGCCACGAGCGCCGCCGTCCCGATCGCGGCACCGCACACAGCCCCGATCGACGCGGACACCGGCACCAGCCGCCCGAGCCCACCAGACCGCTCGAGGTGCGTGGGATCGGAGGCGGGCATGACGGTCGGCCAGGCACGGAGCCCCATGCCCTGGGCCAGATCCCGATCCGTGGCATCCCGCATCTTCGTGCCGAGCGCGTTGCCGGCGACGTGGGCGGCAAGGCTGGCGATCACGACAACGGCCGCCATCCAGCCGGCGAGCCCCAGCCAATTGATCGCCGCGCAGGCCACGGCCACCACGACCACGAGCCATGAATAGGTGGCATAGGTGACCAGTCGCATGCGAAGCCTCGTTCCTTCCATGGTAGCACCCTCGCCGCCCCAGGCGATCGCCCGATCCCGACGTAGGACAGGCTTCAGCCTGTCGCTGCCTGGTTGAATGCGCGCCGGCTCGTGACTGCCCAGACCCTCTCGCCGGACGTTCGCCTCAGCCCTCCAGGCTTCGGCTCTCTGCATGTCCGCTTCGCTTCGCCATCCATGGCTTCGCTCGCTCCCATAGCCCGCTCTATGGTCTGGGCAGCCCCGAGCCTACCCCTCCCTGATTCAGTTGAGGAGGCTGCGGTGACTCGAACGAAGATGCCTGCCGTCAGAAGCCGTCGTCGACGGCTTCCTCCTGGTAGATCGGGAGGAGGCGGTAGTAGACCTCGAGTGTGAGCACGGCGAGGGCCGTGTGGGCGAGGCGGCCGCCGGGGGCCGTGTCGGAATCGGCGAAGAACCAGCTGCCCGCCTCGTGGCCGAATCTCGCCTGCTGCTTCACGAGGTGATCGCGATTCCTGGCGTTCCATCGCGGCCAGACGGGATGGTCGAGTTGGAGAAGTGCCTGGGCGAGATAGAAGTTTTGGTAGATGTTCGTGGGATGCGGGCCGGGCTTGGCGAGATTCGTAATTCCGCGCTGAAGCGGCTCCCGCGTGCTGCCCCAGCCGGTGTACATCCGGCACAAGAGGCCGATCGCCGAGGTGCAGGGCTTCGCGGCGGGAGTGCGATACCCATAGGCGGCTCCCCCTTGGGCCTGCACGCGGTCGAGGAATCGCCGCGCCGCCTCGATCGTGGGCGAGGGTACCTCGATGCCTGCGAGGGCGGCGCTCTTGAGGGCTGCGATCTGCCACGCCGTCACGGTGATGTCGCCAGCCTGGCCCGGGAGGTAGCGCCAGCCGCCGCCGTGAAGATCCTGAGCCGTCTCGGTAAACCGCACGGCATCGCGGACATACGGCACGAGCATTTCGTCGCTGGTCATGCCGAGGGCCTCGGCGAGCGCGAGCGTCGTCACGCCATGGCCATACATCGTGCCCTCGCAGAAGTCGCCGCCGCGCGGGGTGGGCTGCATCCGGCTCACGAGATAGTAGAGGCCGCGAGACACCGTCTGTTGGTATGGGCCGTCGAGGTGCGTGCTCCCTGCGCCCAAGAACGGCAGCAGGGCGATCGCCGTGCTCGCCGTCGAGCCGGTGAGCGTGCCGGGATCGCGACATGCTCCATCGCACCGACAGCCGGACAGGTCGAATTGCCATGAGCCATCCACGGCCTGGTGGAGCGCGAGCCAGGCGAGCCCTGCCTCGACGGCCGCCTCGCTCGCCGTCGACCCGCCCTGGGCTCGGGCCGCCGCGGCCCGCGCGGAGCCTCGCCGCGTGGCGAACACCGCCGTCCCGGTCGAGAGCGTGGCTGCCCGGTCGGCGGCTGCTGCGGCCCCGGCGGCGGCCGGCGCATCGACGCGCACCGAGACGGCATGCGCGGGATGCCCGGCTGGGTCGTGCGGTGCCGGATCGCGGATCGGGACTTCGAGCGACGCGTTGGATTCGTCGACGGCAACGAGCGGGACTTCATCCGCGGGCGGTGCGCTCGCGGCAGCAGCGGCAGGGTCGGCCTTCGCGTCGTTCTCGTCCGGCGACTCGAGCGCGGCACCGAGGGCGACGTCGGCCACGAGTTCGTCCCCCGGGGCCTCGAGGGCGCCGAACCTGAGGAGGATCGGCTTCACCGGTTGCGGACGGCGGTATTCGAGCGCCAGGATTGCCAGCAGGATGCAGATGACGATATGGGCGACGAGGCTCAGATAGCCGGCGCGCACGGCGGGGCTCGTGATGGCCCGCTCGATCCACGGCGTGTCGGAGCGATCGTGCGGCATGGCCCTGCTGTTCGGGTCGAGTTTTCCGGCGAGGCAAATCGTACGCTCGGGAAAGCACGCGTTCCTTGCGCAGACCCCGATCGCCGCGGGCCACCCCTCGCTGTCATCGTCTTTCCCGGCCGCGGGGCTTCAGCCCCGCATGCCGCACGTGGACGTCCTCTTCGGCTTGCCTCGCCTGCGGCAAGCAGCGGGGGCCATGGATGGCCCTGCTGCGCTATTCTTTGAACTCCTCGTCGACGCTCTGCTGGCTGTAGAGCGGAAGGTGGCGGTAGTAGACCTCGAGGATCATCGTGGCCATCGACGTGCAGTAGAGGCGGCCGCCGCTCTCGGGGCCATGGCCCTTGTCGAAGCCCTCGAACCAACTCCCGGCGGCATGCCCCTTCTTCTGCTGCGCGTTCACGAGCATCTCGCGCATCTTCGTGTTCCAGGCCACCCAGGCGTCGCCCTCTATGTGGTGGAGGATCTGCGTCGCGTAGTAGTCGAAATACAGGTCGGTGGTCGGGCCGTGCTTGGCCAGCCGCATGGCGCCGCGCTGGAGCGAGGGGTTGTCTTTCTTCCAGCCCAGGTACATCCGGCAGAGAAGGCCCACGGCCGACGTGCCGTAGCCATTGCCCGGGTCGGTGTATCCGTACATCGCTCCATCTTCGGCCTGCACGTGATTGAGGAACTCGACCGCCTTCTTGATCGTCAGCGGATTCACCTGCAGAAACGCCATGTGACCGCTCTTGAGTGCCATCAATTGCCAGCCGACGGCCGAGGTGTCGCCCGGCTGCTTCGGCGCGTAGCGCCACCCGCCGCCGATCGGATCCTGCGCGGCCATGATGTAATTGAGCGCAAGTTGGGCGGGGCCTTGCAGCCGCTTGTCCTGCGTCATCGCATAGGTCTCGGAGAGCGCGATGCCGGCGAGACCCTGGCTGTAGAGATTACCCCCCTTCTCGTAGGCCTTGCCCTGGCCGTTCACCACGAGTCCGGCCAGGAAGCCCACCCCCTGCTCAAACTGCTTTTTATAAGGCCCTTCCTTGTGCGTGTAGCCGCGGCCGAGCATCGGCAGCAGGGCCATCGCCGTGGCTCCGCCGCGGTCCTGGATCGTGCCGGGATGGGAACAATTGCCGGCGCAACTCAGGGATTTCGTGAAGTCGAAGCTCCAACTGCCGTCGGGCAGTTGATGGTTGATGATCCACTTGAGCGCGGCTTCGACGGCGGCCTCGCTCTGGGCGTTGCCGCCTCCGGCCTGGACGAGCTTCTTGCGCATCGTGGGGTCGGTCCGCCCGCCAAGGCCTCCGGCCTGTCCACCGATGGCTCCGACAGTGGCGAGGAGATCGGCGGAGGCGGCCGTTTCGGTGGAGAAGTCCGTGAACTCGACGGAGACGGCGGCGGCGTCGATGTCGGCGGCATCGGCGACGACTTGAACGTTCTCGACGACGGCATCGGGCAGCACGACGGCGTCGGTGACTTCCTGGGCTTCGGGCTGCGGCTCGAGGGGCTGCTCCTCGAACTCCTCGAAGTCCTCGACGACCTCAGGCGCGGTCGAGACGATGACGCGGGGTTTTTCCTCCTTGGGTGGCTCCTGGACGATGAGCGCCATGGAGAGGAGGATCACGATGTGCAGGAGCATGCTGACCGCCCAGGCGGGCGCCGTGCGCAGGATGCCCGAGGCGGCGGAGCGGCGTGGTGCGTCGGCCTCGGGCGCGGCGGCCAGTGTGGCCTCCGCCGGCGGAACGGCGACCGGCTTGCCCGTGCCTGAATGATGAATCTGGCTGGCCATGGGAAATCTCGGGCCGAATGCGTCGCGACGAACGCCCGTTCAATCCTATCGACGACCAGGGTGATCGCAAACCACAACGCAGCCTTTTGGCCGGGCCAGCGCGGGGTCGCTGGCGGCCGGCCCGCAGGATGATTACGATCCCACTCTGGAATTCTGACTCTGGATTTCCTGACTCCGGCAGACGAGGCTTCCGATGGCAAAAGGCAAGAAAAAACTCGAAGTGGTCCACCTCGTGTGCGAGGAAACCGGTGACATGAACTACACGCTCCGGCGCAAGACCGGCGGCGAGAAGCTCAAGGTCAAGAAGTATTCCCCCCGCCTCCGCAAGCACACGCTCCACAACGAAAAGCGGAAGTAGCGGCGGTGGGTGCAGATTGATCAATCTGCACCCACAGGGCGGGCTTTTCAGCCGACGTGTGCGAGAAGAGGGCCGACTTCCGGCGGTGTCGCCCGCACGACATGGTCGGCGCGGCGGGCAAGTGAGCGATCGACAACGGCATCGGGCGCGGCGATCACGAGGCGGCATTCCGCCTGGCGAGTGAACCTGGCTCGGCCCGGCCGAAACACGATCTCGATCTCGCAGGGGGCGCCCGGAGCCGCCCGGGCGGCATCCGGAATCGCCGCCGACACGGCGTGGGCGAGCGGCTCGTCGAACGTGGCCTCGGGCAGACCCCAGCGGACGGCGTCAAGTGGCCGCTCCACGAGCCCGTGTCGGCAGCGGGTCAGTCGTCCGCTGCGCAGGAAATAGGCGACGTTTGGTCCGTCGCGCCAGCGGCGCGCGGCGCTCGGATCGGTTGGGTGCCAGACGTGCAGCGAGCAGGTGTGATCGAGGATCGATTCGAGCCGGACCCCGGCCGCGCGGAGGCGGAGGCCCAAATCGTCGTCCTCCTGGCCCCAGCCGATGAACCGCTCGTCGAACCCGTTGACCCGCTCGAAGTCGGCTCGCCACACGCCGAAGTCGCCGCCGGCAAGCCGCGGCTTCGACCGATGCCGGAGGAGCGTGTGCCACCACGCCTTGCGAAACCGCTGGCGCAGCAGCCGGCGTTCCGCCGCGGGCACAAGCGCGGTGAGATCGGTGGCAGCGAGCGTGCCCGGGCGCAAGGCAGCGCTCGCTGCCTCCGGGAGCCGTGCGCAGTAGCCGAGGTGGGCGAAGCCCGGCCGACGCCGAGCGAGATAGGCCGCGACGTGGTCGCGGGGCAGGATGCAGTCGCCGTCGAGGAAGATCAGATAGTCGCCGCCGGCGAGCCGGGCTCCTTGGTTTCGCACCCGCGCCAGGCGGAAGCCCGCATGCGGCTCGGTCGTGAATCGCACCGGCAGTGGCGCCGTCCTCGTGAATGCGGCCACCATGTCGGCCGTCTCGTCGCGCGATCCGTCGTCGGCCACGATCACCTCGATCCGCCCGTCCACGCCGGTCTGGGCGGCGATCGATTCGAGCACGAGGGCCAGATGCCTTGGCTTCTCGAACGTGTTGATGATGAGCGAGCAGTCAACGGCCGGCCGCGTCATGCCGCGCCTCCGTCAATCGCCCGCTGCACGAGGGCCGTGAGGCCGGCCTCGCCGGCGAGAAACTCGATCGCGATCTCGAGGGCTGCGAGCTGGATCCCGCCGAGCGTGTCCACTCGCACCTTCACGAGATCCTTGAGCGTGGTGACGATGAGATCGGCTTTGGCCATCGTGGCCCGGGAGGCCAGTGCGGCCGCGTCGTCAGCCGAATAGGCGTGGTGATCGGGATACGGTCTGAAATCGACGAGTTCGGCCCCCAGGCCTTCGAGCGCGAGGCGAAACGCGGCGGGATTGCCGATGCCACAGAAGGCGGCCACGCGCCGCCCGCGCAGGGCGTTGAGCGGGAGGTGCTCGTTCGTGGCCGTGCGAAGCCGGCGCGGCGCGTGCGTCGCCTCGGCCCAGACCCGTGGCCCACCGCGGCGGCAGATGTCGGCGAGGGCGGCCATGATCGCGTGACGCCGTTCTGCATCGACGGCGTCGGCCCGCGTGAGCACGACGGCATCGGCCCGGCACAGGCCGGCGAGTGGCTCGCGGAGCAGGCCCCGGGGAAAGATGTGGCCGCAGCCGAACGGGTCGGTGGCGTCGACGGCGACGATGTCGAGGTCGCGGGCGAGCCGACGATGCTGGAAGCCGTCGTCGAGCACGATCGCGTCGGCACCCTGCGCCACGGCCGCGGCGGCGGCCGCCACGCGGTCGCGATCTGCAACGTGTGGCACGCCAGGCAACACAAGCGCGAGCTCCGCGGCCTCGTCACTCGTCTGGCCGCGCGCAGCGCCGTAGCCGCGGCTCACGATCGCCGGGCGGCGTCCGGCCGCGACGCACCGGCCGGCCACCCAGGCCACGAGCGGCGTCTTGCCCGTGCCGCCGAGCGTGAGGTTGCCCACGGAAACCACGGGCACCGCCGCCCGCCGGACCGGTGCGATTCGGCCGTCGTATGCCAAGTTGCGGATGGTCACCGCGGCGGCGTACGGCACCGCGAGGGTTGCCAGGCCGACACGGGCGAGAGTCGCGGCCACGCCGCGCTGCGATCCCTCAACGAGCCGGCGGAACGCAGCAGCGTCGGGAAGCACGGGCATGGCAAGGCTCGGGAGTCGGCCCGTCGGGGCGAACGCCGCCGGGCAAGGCATTTGGCACGATAGGTCGCGCCGCGAGCGGCCGTCAACGCGGCGAACCTTCAGGCTCCGGCCGCCGATATACTTTGGAGTCGTCCTTCCGTCGGACGGCATTCCTCCCGGCGTCGGCCGATATCCCCGGAGCCCCGTGATGGCGACCGCTTCCGACACCGCAGCGCCCGAAGGCATCGGCGATCCGGCCGCCCTCCCCGGTGGCGACACCGGGCTCGGCGACCTCGCCGTCGGTCGCTGGGATCTTGGCACGGCGGAGCCGTCGAAATCCGACCGCTACCTTGCCCGGCGGCTGGCTGCCGCGAGTGCCGACTACAAGAGCGTGGCCTGCACCACGTTTTTTCTTGGCGCGGCTGTCGCGGGCGGCGCATGGCTGGCGGCTGGCGTCCTCGCCGAACATTGGCTCGTGCCCGGCGGGCTTTCGCCCGCGATCCGCTGGGCCTGGCTCGGCGTTGCGCTCATCGCGCTCGTCGCGGCGGCCGTGCGCTGGCTCGTGCCGCTCGTTCGCTACCGGGTGAACCTCGTGTATGCGGCGCGGGCGATCGAGCGGGAACACCCAGAGCTGCACAACGATCTCGTCAACACGGTGCTCGTGAAGGCCCACCCGGAGACGAACCCGGCGAAGGTCGTCCGCTCGCTCGAGCGGCGCACGGCGAAGCAGCTCTCAGAGGTGCCGGTGGAGGCAGTCATCGACCGCACCATGGCGCTGCGGCTGGCCTGGGCGCTCGCCGCGCTCGTGGGCCTCGCCGGGCTCTACGAACTGGCCGCCCCCAAGAGCTTGCTCGTGAGCGCCGTCCGGCTGCTTGCGCCCTGGGTTGGCTGGGCCGCGCCGTCGCGGGTGCGGATCGAGGCGCCGCGGCTCGCCTGGCGGATGCCGGCGGAGCAGGGGGAGGCGGCCGACGCGCTCGACCGCCGCGGCCTCGGGATCGAGTCAGGGAACGCCACGCTCGTGCGTGGGCGGCAGCTCGTGGTGGCGACCGACATCCGCGGCCTACGACGCGGTGAGCGGCCAGACGTGGTCGTGGCGCCGCTGCGGGCGGATGGCGCGGTCGATTCGGCTGCGCCGGCCTGGTCGGTGGAGTTGGTCCGCGCGCAGGCTGCGACGGGGGGCGAGCGCACGTTTGTGGCGGTGTTGCCCGACGCGACCCGAGGGCTCGACCAGTCGATCGAGATCACGATCGCCGCCGGCGATGCGCGGACCGCGCCGGTGCGGGTGGCCGTGGTCGATTCGCCGACGCTGCTCGTTCGCGAAATCCGCTATGCCTTTCCCGCCTACACGCGGCGGCCGCCGGAGACGGTGGCCTGGCAGGGCGACATCCGGGCCCTGGAGGGGACGGAAGTGACCGTCGTGGCGGAGAGCAACCAGCCGCTCGAAGACGCCTGGATTGATTTCGACGCCGACGGCGGCCGTGACCTGAAGTTTGTGAAGTCGGCCTCCGATCACGCACGGGTCACGAAGACGTTTCACCTTCGCCTCGATGCCGATGGCACGCGGCCAGAGCATGCTTCGTATCGGCTCCTCTTTCAGCCTCGTTCGGCCGCGGCCGTCGGCCGCGAGCAGGTGATCACCGACCCCCTCGAGCATCGCATCGAGGTGGTCGCCGACGTGGCGCCCGAGGTGGCGATCGACGAGCCGCGCGAGTCGCCGCTGCGGGTGCCGCCGGCGGCACCCGTGACGGTGCGCGTCCAGGCACACGACCCCGACTTCGCGCTTGCGCGAGTGGGCATCGAGACACGGCTTCAGGGCGGCGCCGCCGGGCCGGAGATCGCAGTGTTGGAGAAGGAACACGCCGGCGTGTTTCGCGGCGCGATCCAACTCGTGCCGGAGCGGCTCGGGGCCGGGCCCGGAGCGATGCTCGAGTATCGCGCGGTGGCGATCGACAACCGCCCGAAGCAGCCAAACGTTTCGCATTCGCCGTGGCAGGCGCTGAAGATCGACCCGTCGGCGCCGCCGCGCGAGCCCGAGCCGCCGCCATCCGGACGTCGTCCGGAAAACGGCGATCCTTCGCAAGGGCAGGCCGGAGAACAGGGCCAGGCCGAAGCACAGCGCGGCCAGGGCCGCGACGGCAACGAGGGCGCGAAGCAGCCGGCGGATCAACGCAGTTCGCGTGAACAGCAGGAGCAAGACCGTGAGCGGCAGCAGCGCGACCAGCCACAGCCCGGCAACGAGAAGCAGGAGGGCAAGCAGGACGGTCAGGCGCAGGGCGATCAGGGCGGCGATCGCGAGCAGCAGGCCGACAAGGGCAAGCAGGCGGGCAATCAACAGGGTGAGGGACAGAACCAGGGTCAGGGTGCCGACAGGGGGCAGGGCCTCGGTGCCCGAGGCGAGCGACAAGGCGGCGCCGAACAGCAGGCCGGCAAGCAGCAACAGGGCGGCAAGCAGCAGGACGGAAGAAACGACCGCGGGCAGCAGGGCGGTCAACAGGACGGCCAGCCACAGGCTGGGCAGCAAAGAGGCAACGATGGGAAACAGCCGGGTGGGGCCCGCGACAGTGCGGTGGCCGCCGACGGCACGAACGACGGCGAGGCCATGGAGCGCATCCTGGACCACCGCCGTCAGCAGGGTGAGAAGCAGGGCGGCAACGGCGGCGAAAAACAGGGTGAAAAACAGGGCGAAAAACAGGGTGAAGGTGCGAAACAACAGCGTGAGCGGGCGGAGTCGGGGGAACGTGCAGAGCAACCCGACGGCGACCACGAGGGTGCCGCCGGGGCTGCAGGTGACGAGCAGGGTGCCGGCACCGAAGGCGTGGGTCAGAGCGGGGCCGGCAAAGAGGGCGGAGCGCAAGCCAACGCTGGGAAGGACGGTGCGGGCAAGGACGCTGCAGGCAAGGAAGGCGCAGGCAAGGAAGGCGCAGGCAAGGAAGGCGCAGGGAAGAGCGCCGGTGCGGGTGGCGACGAGGCGGGTGAGCAGTCGGCCCAGGGAGACGAGGAACGAGCGGCTGGGGAAAGCCAGCAGGCTGCCGGATCAAAACAAGGCTCACGAGAAGGACCGGGCCAGCAGGCTCGCGATCCCCAAACCGGATCGAAGCCGGGGGCTCAGCCGGGCGATGGTGACAAGCGGGCCGACGCTGGTGACAAGGCTGCGCCCCAGCCGGGCGAGCCGGGCAGTGGCGCCGGCCAGACGGGCAGCGGCGGCTGGGCGGGAGGCGATGCCACGCGCCGCCCCGACGACGCCCAGATGCCCGACGGCCCGGCGCCAGCGAAGGAAACCGAATGGGGCGAGCAGGATCTCGCCCACGCAAAAAATGCCGCCAGCCTCGCGCTCGAGCACCTTCGCAAGGCGGTCGAGTCGGGTGACACCGACGTGCTCGACCGCCTCGGTTGGACGCGCGATCAGGCCCGCGCGTTCCTCGAGCGGTGGGAGAAGATGCGCCGGCTCGCGGAGAGTGCCGATCCGGTCGAACGCGGCGCGTTCGAGCGCACGATGCGGAGCCTCGGGCTGCGGCCCGACGGAGTGAGGAGCTCGCGCGACGTTCCCTCCGATGCGCGGGGCGGCCAGGCCGAAGGGCGCCGCAGCCGGCCGCCGGCCGACTACAGGGAGCAGTTGAAGGCCTATACGCAGGGGACGAGCGCAGAATGACGCCAATGTTCGCCGGTCCGCGCTACCTCGTCGCCTTTGGGCCCAAGCGCGTTCCACATTGCTTCACCGACGTGCTCATCCTTGGCGGCGGCCTCGCCGGGCTGCGGGCGGCTTTGGCTGTGGATCCGCGGCTTTCCATCACCGTGGTCACGAAGAACGACCTGCAGAGTTCGTCGAGCCAGTGGGCCCAGGGAGGCATCGCCGGCGTCCACGACCCTGAGGATCGGTTCGACAACCACGTGGCCGAC
>CAZDTC010000043.1:0-11321 GCA_964508125.1 uncultured Candidatus Kuenenia sp. | reverse complement strand
CCTGGAGGGCGAAGGCGAACGTCCGGCGAGACGGTAGGGGCGACCCCGAGCCGGCGCGCAACCAACAGGGCAGTGACAGGCTGAAGCCTGTCCTACGTGGTGAGGACGGGTTCGGAGGTGGCGAAGGCGGTGGCGATGGTCGCGGCCCATGAGCCGGAGCCGGTCGCGGTGCACGCCGGACCGATGGCGGCGAGCACGCGACTGCGGAGAAGCACGCCCTTCTCCACGGCCGACGGAAAGAGCCGCGCGGTGATCCGCGCGCGGCCGTCGGCCATGGCCACGGTCGCTCCGCGGGCGTCGAGTGGATGCACGAGAACCAACACGGCACGATCACCCGGCGCGGTGATGAGAAAGCCGTGGGGCTCCGCACCCGGCGACGTCGGCTCGAGATGGCCGGCAGCGCACGCGACCGGCGCGACACGCTCGGCCGCGATGTCGGCGACGACGCCGATGCGCGGCACGGTTTCGAGGATCGGGGTCTGCGCCGAGACGACGAGTTCGCGACACCAGACGCCGTGCGCGACGTCGAGCCACGGAGGGGTGGCCCGCCACATCGCCGTGGCTCGGAGACGTCCGCCGTCGAGCGTCTCGTGGACGGCCGTGAGGTCGCCCCCGCGACACCACGCGTCGACGCAGCGGCTTGCGGCGTCAAGATCGACGCCGAGCAGATGATCGGCGACGGTCGCGCCCGGCCGCACGACCGCAAGACCGGTGCGGAGCGCATCGAGATCGAGCGCCGCAGCGAGGCCGCCGTGGAGACACGTGGCGTGGCGGCCGGCGAGCGACCAGGCGGGTGCGGACGAGGCCGGCTTCATGCTGCTATCATCGCGGTGCACGGATGTGGAACACGAACCTGCGGAGGTGCGCGTGACTCGGGAATCAGGCCCACGGATCATACCCGCGACCGCCGCGCATGGCCGCGCCGAGCCGGATCATCTCGAGGTGTGCGTGGCGGCGGCGCGGGCCGGAGGCCGGGTGCTCGCCGACTGGCGGGGGCGATTCGGCGTGTCGCAGAAGGGACATCGCGACGTCGTCACCGAGGCCGACTTCGCGGCCCAGCGCGAGATCCGGCGGATCGTCCTCGACGCCTTTCCCGACCACGGTTTCGTCGGCGAGGAGTCGCTTCCGGAGGCCGATGCGACGCCGGCGAATCCCGACGGGCTGCGCTGGATCGTCGATCCACTCGACGGCACGACGAACTACGTGCACGGTTTCCCGGCCTACTGCGTGTCGGTGGCGCTGGCCCGCGGCGACGAGATCCTCGTGGGCACGATCTACGATCCCGAGCGCGACGAGTGCTTCACTGCCCGGGCCGGCGGCGGCGCGTTCCTCGACGGCCGGCCGATTCACGCCGGGGCGGTCGCAGATCCGAACGAAGCACTCGTGGCGATCAGCTTCCCGCCGCACGTGACGGTCGACTCGGGGGCGGTGGCCGACTTCCTCGCGGTCGTGCCGCACGTGCACTCGGTGAGGCGCACGGGCTCGACCGCCATCAACCTCGCCTACATCGCCTGCGGTCGCCTCGATGCGTTCTGGGTGCGCAGGATCGCGAACTGGGACGTCGCCGCCGGCCTGCTGCTGGTGGCCGAAGCCGGTGGCGCCGTAGGCCCGTTCGCCGGCGGACAGGCGTGGCCGCTCTCGCTCGACCGTCCGGTGTTCATCGCCGCCGCCACGCCCGGCCTCCTCGCCGAACTCCAGCGTCTCCTGCCCCCGTAGATCGTCGTGACGGTAGGATTCTGCGGGTCGTGCGGGATGGCGCGGTTCAGGAGGGGAAGCCGCGCGTGCGGTGGAGCAGGTCGCGAACTAAGGTCAGGGTGGGGCGAGCCGCGCCCACGCCCCGAAGGATCCGCTCGTCGATGCGTAACCGCTCACTTCACACGCTGTTGCTCCTGCTCGCCTGCTCCATGCCGGGGGCGCGCGTGGTCGCAGGTGCGGAGGCCGCACCCGACGTGAAGGAGGTCGGGCCCGAGATCTTCTACCTTCGCGACGACGGCGGCCGACTCGTACCCGTCCCCGGATTCAGCTACCGCGACTTCGTCGACCTGCTCCGCCTCAAGGACGGCCTGCCGGGCGTGCCTCAGCCGCCGGCGGCGGTGCTCGAGCGAATCGATCTCAGCGGCGATCTCGCACCCAACGGCGCCGATGTCTGCGAACTCACGATCAAGGTCCGGCTGCGACAGACCCGCGCCGGCTGGGGCCGCGTGCCGCTCGCGCTGTCCGGCGTCGCGCTCACGGCGGCGCCCGCACACGAGGGGGAGGGCCGGCTGATTCTCGATGCCGACGCCGTGACGGGCGGCTACGAAGCGTGGCTCGACGCGGCCGTCGACTCGGTGCACACCGTGACCCTCGTCGGGGCCGTGGCCGTCGAGCGTGGCCCGGCGGCCGATGCGCTCCGGCTCGACCTGCCACGAGCCACCGCCTCGCTCGTGCGGCTGCGCACGCCGCGTGATTCGCCGCAGGTCGACGTGCGCCCCGGCGGCCTCGCGCCACAGGTCGAGCCGGCGGACGGCGGCGGAAGCGTGGTCGAATACACCGGTCTGTCGGGCTCGGTCACACTGCGCCTGGCGAGCCGCACCGCCGGAGACAGGCCCGAAGACGCGCCACCCCAGACGACGGTCGACAGCCTCGTGCGAATCGACGGCACGATCGCCGCCACCGAGGCCACCGTTCGATTCGAGGGTCTTCCGGCGAACACCGAGGAGGTGCGCATCGCCCTGCCACCCCGCACGCGGATCGAAAGCGTGGGCGATCCCGCGGCCCTCGTGAGCGTCACGGGGGATTCGGAGTCGCCTGAGGCGGTGGTGCGAATCCGCCCCGATCCCGAGGGCCGCGCGGTGGTCGAACTGCGCTGCGAGCGGCCGATCGAGACCACCGGAGCCGCTTCCATCGAGCCGCTGGGGTTCGCCGTGGCGGGCATCCCGACCTGGCGGCAACGCGGCCGCATGAGCCTCGTCGTCGAGGGAGACTGGCAGGTGGACTGGGACGACCCTGGCGGCAATCGCCGCGTCGACCCGCCGCTCGCGGCGCGGCGGCCGGGATTCATCGCCGCTTTCGCCTACGACTCACAGCCGGCCCGGCTTCCGCTCAGGGTGAGGCCACGTGGCAGCCGCGTCGTCGTCGAGCCGACCTACCGCTATGAGATCGGCGCCACCCGCATCTCGCTCCTGGCGACCCTGCGGGTCGTCGTGCGCGGAGCTCCTGTGTCGCGAGTCGTGATCGGACTCGATGGCTGGAGCATCGACGATGTCGGCCCAGCGAGCGTCGTCGACGTGGCCGCCGTGGCGACGACGGGCGGCGCCGTCGTGATTCCGCTCGCGCAGCCGCTCTCCGGGGAAGCGACGATCGAGGCCCGCTGCAGCCTTCCGGTGGACCGCGCGGCGGCCACCGTGGGCTGGAAGCTCCCTGTTCCGCAGGCCGATCTGGTCGGGCCCGCACAGGTGACGATCGCCTCCGACAGCGACATCGAGGTGCTTCCCGACCCTGCCGGCATCACGGGGCTCGTGCGCCAGGTGGCGGCCCCGCCGCGCCGTGGCGAGTCGCCGCGGATCGCCTATCGGCTCGATGGCACCGACGGCGTCTTCGCCGCCCGGCGTCGCTTCCTTCCCCGGCGGGTCGACGCGACCGTCACCGCGCAGGTCACCGTGGGCCTGCCGCGCACGCGGGTGGAGCAAACGGTTCGATTCGAGGTGGCGAACGTCCCGCTGGAGTTCGTCGACCTGGCGGTCCCACACACGCTGCTCGCAACAGCGGGGCTCGAGATCCGTCAGGAGGGGGAACTGCTCAACCCTTTCGAGGTGCCTTCCCCGGCCGACGTGCCTGGCGACGCCGCCAGGGTGCGCGTGATGCTCGCGAGCCCGCTGCTCGGTGCCGGCGACATCGCGATCGCGTTCAGCGCGCCGACGCCGGCCGTGCCGGCCGAAACGACGGTCGCCGAGAGCGTGCCGCTCGTCGTGCCCGTCGATGCCCGCGTCATCAGGCAGGCGGTCACGCTCATGGCGGGCGAACAGTTTGCCGTCGACGTGCGCGGAGACGCCTGGAGCCGAGACGTGGCCGCGACGACGGGATCGTCGCGGGTGTGGCTTGCCACCAACGCCCAGGCAGCCGTGCCGTTGGCGCTGTCGCTCCGGCCGGAGTCGGGAGCGGGCGACACCGTCATCGAGGCCGCGTGGTACGAAACACGACTCCTGCCGGATCGACGCGAAGACGTCTGGACATTCGCGGTCTCGAGCACGGCACCGACGATGCGGCTGTCGCTGCCGGCCGCACTTCGGCCCGGTGGCGAACCAGCCCCGGGGCCACCGCGGGTGCGTGTCGACGGTTCCGTCGTCATGGTGGACGAGGATTCCGACGGCATGCTGATCGTATCGCTGCCGCAGGCGTCATCCGAGACGGGGCGTCGCCGCAGTCGCATCGAGATCGAGTCGACCACGCCTCGAATTCGCCCGGTCGCCGCGGCGGGGCTTCCGCAACGCATCGTCCTCGAAGCACCGCGGTTTCCCGCGGGCACGATCCTGCGCCGTTTTTATTGGGAACTCGGGCTCGAGACCGACGAACATGTGGTCGTGCCGCCTGCAGTCTGGACGGCCCAGCAACGCTGGCGCTGGGGCGCCTTCGGTCCGGAATTCGCGCCGCTCGTGTCGCATGCAGCCCTCGCCGAATGGGTCGCCACGGCGTTGCAGCGGCCGACGCCGGCGGCGGACGTGCCTGTGGCGGAGCGCCGCGCGGTGTACGCCGGCGTGGGCGATCCGGGCGTCGCGGCGGTGTGGGTGGCTCCCACGTGGCTGCTCGTGCTCGTGGCCTCCGGGCTGACGCTGGCCCTCGGCCTGGGCATCGTCTACCGCGCGGCCCTGCGCCGCGTGCCGGTCGTGCTCTCGATCGGCGCAGCCGCGGTGATGGCAGCGGCCGTCGTGCCCGATCGCGCGCCGCTCATCGGGCTGGCCGCCCTGCCCGGCGCGGTGCTCGCGCTGGTCGCGGCAGCGCTGCGCTTCATCGTCGAACGGCCGGCCCGTCGGCCGCCCACCCCCGCGGCGATTGTGTCGCCCGACTCGTCGACCCGCTTCGTCCCGGGGGGATCGATCCTGATCGCACCGTCGGTGGCGGGATCATCCCGCACGGCCACGCGGGCGGGGAGCGCGGGATCATGAGCGGGCAGCGCATGGTGACGACCTGGCTCGCGGCCTGCGTCGCGAGCGGACTCGTCGGCTGGCTGACGGCGCTTTCCGCCGATCCTCCGCGGGAGCAACTGCGCTTCATGCGCGTGCACGTGCCCCGCGATGGCCTGGCGGACGTACCGCTGGGCGACGAGCGCTATGTGCCGATGCCCCGTCAGGCCTTCGAGGCGGCCGCGGCCCGCGCGGCGGGCGCTTCCGATCGAGCCGCCGGGCTGCTCGGGCCGCGGGCCGAGGCGGCGCGCTACGACGCCGGGATCAGCGCGGCGGGGCGGCTCGAGGGGCGACTGGCATTCGACGTCGCGGCCAACGCGACTCCCGACGGTCCATCGGCACGCGTGCTGCCACTCGGCCATGTCACCGTCACGCGGTGCACCGCCGGAACGGACGCCGGTGTGGGAGACGCCCTGGTGTTCGGCCAGGCAGACGGCACGGTCGCCGTGGCCACGACCGGTGCCGGCGAGTACGTCGCCGACTTCGCCGCACCACCACCCCGGCACACCGGCGATGGACCGCTCTACACGCTGCCGCTCGTGCCTGCTCTGCGATGCGAAGTTCAACTCCGCCTTCCGCCCGGGAAGCGGCCGCTCCTCGTGGCCCACGAGCTGCCCGCCGTGGACGTCGGCGACACATGGCTGATCGATGCCGGCCCTCGAACGGCGATCGAATGGTATGTCGTCGACGACGTGCCCGCCCCCCCCGCGCTCTCCATGTGGAGCAGGATCGGGATCTCGGGGCGCGAAGTCGCCGTGGAATCCGCCGTGCGGCCCGCCTCGATCTGGACATCGGAACGCGTCATGTTCGACAAGGATCCGCAACTCGTGATCACCGAGGTGTCGCTCGTCGGCAATGCCCGCCTTCCGATCACATGGTCGGTGGCCGGCGACGGTCGTTCGCTGACCTGCGTCATGCCGCCGGTGGCGCTGGCCACGAGGACGCCGCTCACGATCCGCGCCGTCGGTCCCTTGCCCGACGGCGTCGTCAGACCGCTGCCGACGGTGCGCCCGTCCGCCGATCGCTGGGCCGGAGGCGGGACGCTGATCGAGGTCGATCCTGCGCTCGCACTCGCCACGATCGACTTCGCCCGCTGCCTGCCCGTGACGGCCGAGGCAGCCACCGCCTGGCCGCTGCCCGACGCCGCGCCGCAGGCCACGGTCGCTGCCGGTGTGGTGCCAGCCCGCGTGTATCTCGAGGAGCAGGCTCCTGGTGCGGAAGCACGCGTCGCCGTGGTGCCGCGCACCGCACGAATCGAAGTGGCGCGGGTGACGGTGGTCGACTTCGCCCCCGGCATCGTGGTCGGCGTCGCAACCTGCGACGTGAGCGTGCAGCGCGGCGAGGCATTCGACCTCACGGGCCTGATCGCGCCGGGATGGTTCATCGACACCGTGGATGCGGTGGGATGGTCGCAGTCGCCGCCGTGGCTCGAGCCGTCGTCCGCGCCCGAGGCCCGCGCCACCGAGCCGTTGGAATGGAAGGTGGTGCGGGATGCACGGGGAGACGTGCTGCGGATCGGCCTGTCGGCCGCCGCCACGCCCGGCCGCCGGCTCCGGCTGCGAATCAGCGGCCATCGTGCCGGGGCCGCGGCCGGGGCCTCGTTCGCGGCGGACGAGATCGACATGGTGCGGCTCACGGGGGAGGCCGAAGGCGCGGCGGCGGTCGGCTTCAAGACGAGCGCCGAACAGTCGGCCGAAATCGTCGGCGCGAGCGTCGGCGCGATCGATCCCCGGCTCGCGCTGCTCGTCGATGATCCGATGGTGCGGGCCTGGACTTCCGTGGCCGAGCGGGCCACCGCCTGGCAGGTGCGGCTCGTCCGTCGCCGGCCGCCGCTCGACGTGCAGGCCCAGGTGCGGCTCACGGTGCGCGACGACCGCCTCTCGCAGTCGTTCACGTTCGAGTGCCGCCCCGACGCTTCCGATCTCGACTCGCTGGTCGTGCAGTTCTCCGAGCCGATGGACGAGCAACTCGAGTGGTCGCTGCTCGCTCCCGCGAGCGGCTCGATCGCGGCGCGGCGACTGGAGTCGACCGACGAGTCGTGGGTGGTCGAATTCACGCCGCCGGTGCGGGAGTCGGTCACGATCCGCGCCGCGCGCACCGTGTCGTTTCCCGCTGCCGTGCCGGTTCCACTCGCGTGGGTCGAGGGCGCGCCGCGGCAAATCGGTGAGGTGATCGTGCGCGACGCGGGCAGGCGCCGCCCGCAGATCATCAACCGCCGGCTCTTGGAACTGCCGCCGCGCTCCGCCGCCGCCGACTGGCCCGTGTTGGTGGGTGAGTTTTCGTTCGCCAGCGGACGGGACGCGGCCGACGTGCCTCCGGCGGCGGAACTCGTGCCCGGCCGGCGCGACGACGGCGACGCCCGCGCATGGGCTTGGCGTGAGACGACATCCTGTTGGGTGCACGCCTCCGGGCGGACCGAGTTTGAAACGGCCTTCGAGATCGAGAACCACGGCCGCGAGACCGTGGTGCTCGGCCTGCCTGCCGGCCGGCAGGTGCAGGGCGTGGACATCGACGGAGTGCCCGTGGCCGCCGTCGCGGAGGAGAGCGTGGCGGCCATCCCGGTCGATCTACCCACGGGAAAACCGTCGTGTACGCTCGTGGTGCGAAGCGTCGCTGAAACCGCCGCCTGGGGCGCGTGGCACGTCGATCCCAGCGGCCTGGCGATCGATCTGCCGGTGCTCGATCGGCTCTGCCGGGTCGCGATCCCGCCCGACCTCGAGATCGCGATGGTGTCGTCGGCGTGGCGCAGCGTCGGCCATGGTGCCGCTTCCGCGGCGGGCATCGCCCCGAGCACCGCCTTTCGAATCCGGGAGTTCGTGCCCGCCGAAGGTTCCGATGCCGCCAGTGCGGTCGTCATCGTGCGTCGACGCTGGATGCTGTTCGCGGCTGCGCTCGCCGGCATTGCGACGGCCTCGGCGGCGCTCGTGGCAAGCCGAGGGCGGCCCTGGCTCCCGCCGGCCTTGTGCGTGATCGCCGGCGTCGCGGCCCTGTGGTGCCCGGCGCCGGTGGGGCTCGTGGCCAACGCGGCCTGGTGGACGGCTCTTGGTGCGACGCTCTTCTCGATGAGGAGACTCGCGATGGCCGGGGCGATGACGGGGCTCGTCGTGCTCGCCGCCGGCGCGGCTTCCTCGGCGCACGCAGCCGGTGATCTGCGGGTATTCATCACGCCGCTTGACGACAGGGAGATGGCGCTCGTGCCCGAGCCGCTCTACCGCCTGCTGGCCCGGGTCGGCGACGAAGACGAGCGGATGGTACGCGTGGTGGCGTGCCGCATCCTGGTGCCCGAGACCCGTGTCGAGCCGGGTGGCGACGAGCGGTGGCGGATGATCATGGACGTCGACGCCACGGCCGCCGGCGTGTTGGAACTGGGCCCGCAGGAAGCTCTCGACGGCTGGATCGTCGAGACGGCTCGAATCGACGGGCAGTCGGCGAAGATGACGGGCGCACCCGCGAGACACGACCTGCCGATGGCGGCAGCAGGGCGACACCGGGTGGAAATCGAGGTGCGACCCAGGCGCGAGACGCTCGGAGACGTGGAGATGCTCACCGTGAGCCTGCCTTCGGCGCCCGTAGCGATCGTCGAGGTGGCAGCCCGAGCCGGGCGCGACGGCAGCGGACCAGAGGGCATCTGGTGCGAAATGGCGGCGCCAGCCGGGACCTTCGTCGCCGCCCCGCAAACCCGATCGGCGAACGGCGAGACGATGCACGACGTGTCGCACTCCGTCCGGGTGCGGCTCGTGCGCCCGCAAGGCCGTGGCACCTCCTTGGCCACGGCCCCGCCGGCGGTGGAGAGCCGCAACACCGTGCTCTGGGAACTCGATGGGGTCCGGGTCAACGCGACGTTCGTCGTCGATTCGGGCCGCGACGTCGCCGCTCCCTGCGTGGTGCGGGCCGACCGCGGTCTCGCCCGCGTCGGGGCGATGGATCCTGCAATCGACGTCGTGCAGCTCCCCGCCAACCGGTTTCTCATCCGTGCCACACGGCCGGCCGCGGGGCCGCTACGGTTTGAGCTCGCCTTCCGCCGACCGCTCGCCAACCCGGTGGGAATCTTCCCGGTGCCCGGGGCGTGGATCGAGGACGCCTCCGTCGACGTGCGCACGACGAGGCTCATACCAACCGGCGATCTCGCGGCGCAGGTCGACGCTCCGGCGCCGCTCGTCATGCTCGCCGGAGATGACGAGGCGAGCATCATGAATGGGCTGGCGTGGCGGCTCGACATGCGCTCATCAGATCCAGAGGCACTGCGCGCCCGAAGCGGCGGCGTCGCCCCGGCATTGTTCGGCGGCGAACCACGGGCGCGCGTCATCGTCGAGCGCCGTCGCCAGGAGATTCGCGGCACGCAGGACGTGCGCGTCTGGTTCGCACCGGAACGCACACACATCACGCTCGACGCCCGGTTCGATGCGAGCTCGACGGCGCTCGTCTCGTTGCCGCTGGAGCTGCCGGCCGACTGTGTCGTCGATTCGATCGCGCTGTTCGACGACGGGCTCCAAGCACCGGACCCAGCCGCCCGCGGCCCGCTCGAGACGCATTGGCAGCGCACGGCGCCGGAGCGGGGAGTGCTCACGGTGCAGCGGCCGCTCGCCGGAAGATTCCGACTCGACGTGGCGGCACACGTGCCGAAGCCGCCCGCGATGACGGGCCGCGTGCCTGCCGTGAGGGTGATGCTCGCGGCCGCTCCCGTCGTGATGGCCTGGAACGAGTCGCTGCCGGCGTCGACCCAGGATCGCTCCTGGCAGGTGCGAAGCGACGAACGGCCACCGCTGTACACGCTGCGGCCCGCAGCCGACCAGGAGCCGGCGGCGCCGGTGGCCGTCGAGACCGCGCCGCCTGCCACGGCTGCGCCCGCGGGCGAGCCGCGGGTCGAGCTCGCGGACGTGCAGCTGACGTTTCAGGACCGGAGCCGGGCGTGGGGACGGGCACGATTCGACGTCGTCACGAACGAGCGCACGGTGCGCCTGGCGCTCCCGCAGGGCATGCGGCTGTTCGATGCGTTCGTCGACGGCCAGCCGACGACGCCGGCCGTGCCCACGGGAGACACACCTGTGGCGGGTGGGGCCGGCGGCGAGCGTTGGGACATCACCCTCCACGGCATGCGCTGGCCGCGGGCGATCGAGATCGTGTACGCGGGCTCGCCGGGGGGCGAACCCGACGATGACGGGCCGATCGTCGTCGCCGCACCGTCGGTGGTCGGGCTGCCCTGCGTGCGCTGCGTGTGGACGCTGCGGGCCCCGCGCGATGCACTTGTGCGCGTTGCCGATCCCGCTCATTCGATCGGCCCGGCCGCTGTGCGGCGGCAGAGGGAGTCGGCCCTGACCGCGATCAGCAGCGACTTCGAGCGGGCGATCGCGGCGGCGGCGCCCGCGGAGCGCGACCGCCTGCGCGAGGCGCTCGAATCGCGCACCCGCGGGCTCGAGGCCGACCGCACGGCCGCCGCGGGGCCCGCGGCGCCGGGTTCGGTGGCCCACGTCGTGGTGGAGCCCGCGAACGCGACGCTCGCGGTGCGAATCGCGCGCGAGCGGGATCCGGCTGCGGCGACGCGGGCCTGGGCGACCCTGGCGCTGCTTGTGGTGGGCGGCGCGGTCTGGATGATGGCGCGAAGGCGCACGCCCGCCTGATCGACACCGCGGATTCACAAAAACCCCCGCCAAAACCGGGCTGGCCTCTGTTCGGAACCCTCCGCTAGTGTCCGCTCGCTCGGTCACACAGAGGTGGTCAGGACATGGTGTGCGGACAGTGTTCGTCGCGGGTTTTCGCGTGGAGTGCGGTGGCGGTGCTTGCGGCTGCGGCCCTCGGCTGGAGCGAAGTCGCCCGTGCCGCCGGCCATCGCACCGCCAATTTCCTCGTCGATGCGCCCACCGAGCAGTTGGCCCGGAGGATCGGCGACGCCGCCGAGCAATACCGCCATGATTTGGCCGTCGAATGGCTGGGCGCCCCCCTGCCCCGCTGGAGCCGCCCCTGCCCGATCAAGGCCCAGGTGGCTCCGCACCTCGGGGCTGGCGGCGCGACGAGCTTCGTGTTCGACGCGGGCGAAGTGTTTGGCTGGACGATGACGATCCAGGGAAGCGAGGAGCGGATCCTCGACTCCGTCCTGCCGCACGAAGTCACGCACACGATCTTCGCGAGCCACTTTCGCCGGCCGCTGCCGCGCTGGGCCGA
>CAZDTC010000042.1:0-11345 GCA_964508125.1 uncultured Candidatus Kuenenia sp. | reverse complement strand
GCCGCGTCCGGCCGAGGATGTGAGCCGTGAGCGGGCGCCTGCGGCGGTGGATGCTGCTTGCGACGATCGACTCGCGGCAGCCTGCTGCGTGGCTCGCGCTCGCGGTCGCAGCGCTGGCGGCGGCGTTGCTCCCCGAGGCAAGGCCTTCCGGATGGCCGGCGTCTGCCGTCGTGGCCATTCCGCTCGGCGCGGCGCTCGCGGTGATGGCGCTTGGCGACGCTGGGAATTTTCGCGAGCCGGCCGGCATCGACGCGGGCTGGCTGGCGGAGCGTGTCGCGTGGCCGCTCGTCGGCTGGGCGGCGGCGGCGGCCCTGCGGCAACACGGGCCCCTGCTCGTCTGCGGAGCGATCGGCATCATGGCGACTGCAACGCTCGTGGCCGCGCTTGTGCGCCGCGGGGCGCTCGGTGCCGATGCGACGAGCGCGGCGCTCCTGGCTGCCGGCGGCAGCGCCGCTGCCGGTTGGTGGGCGGAGTTGCTCTGGCCCGGGCGCCTTTCCGCGGGGGTGGCCGCGGCGGCGTTGTTCGTGCTCGGTGTATTTCTCGCGGTCGCCACGATTCGCGCGACGCCCGCCTTGCGGTTCAACCTGCGACGGGCATTGACGGCGGCTGGAATGATCGGAGCGCTGGCGGGCATGGTGGCGTGGCTGTTGCTCGCCGCCGATCGGGCGGCCCTCGATCTGGCGGCGTCGCTCGCATGGTTTGCGGCGCTCGCCGTGCCGGCGGCGACGCTTGGCGATGGCGTCTCGCATGCGGCCCTCTGGCGCCGGCTCGAGCGGGCAGCACCCGGTGCCGCAGGGGGCCGCCTGCGCCTGCCGCCGGGCCGCACGCGCGACGGGATGTTCGCCGTGCTGACCACTGCGGCTCTCCTCGGCTGGCCGCCGCTTGTGGCCGCCGTGGTGTCGGGCGCGGATCTGGCTCGGTCGTGGCCTGCCGCGAGCGTGGTCGTGTCGCTGGCTGCGGCTGCCGGAGGGCTGCTCGTTGTCGTATGGCTGGGCGAACGGGGCCGCATGAGCCCGGCGACGGTGCAGGCGGCTACGATCGGCGGCGCGTGCCTGGCCTTGGCGGCAGCGCTGGCCGCGGGGCTGGCCGGGCCGAACTGCCGTTGAGGAAACCACGGATTCCTGCCACACTTTCGATGTCGTCTTCCGTCTGCATGGCCTCCCGGCAGGGATGCCGGGAGGGCGACGAGCAGGCGGGGTCCTCACCTCGGCAGAGAGAGGGGCTCGGCCGGTTCCGATGCTCGGAATTCTCGAGATTCATGGAATTCATGGAAGGAGATGTCTGATCGTGAAAGGATGCAACGTCCTCCGGCCGGCCTCGGGCCGCCCGCCCGCCCTGCGCCGGTTTGGCATCTCCCTGAGCGTGGCCCTCGTCGCCCTGGCTGCAGCAGCATCGCCCTGCGCTGTCGCCGGCTCGTTCGTGCCCAGCGAGACGATCTTCCCCGCCACCACGCGGGCCTGGCTCAGCGTGGCAAACCCGCAGGAGTTGCAGGCGAGCTTCGACCGCACGCAATACGGCCAATTGCTCAAAGACCCGGTGATGAAGCCGTTCGTCGACAGCTTCCGGGCCCAGCTGCGGTCGGCCGGCAAGCAACGACTCGGCAAACTCGGCCTCACGCTCGAGGATCTCGAGAAGGTGCCTGGCGGCGAGATCGCCTTGGCCGTGATCGAGCCCGCACCGGCCACGATGGCGTCGATCCTGCTCGTCGATACGACGGGGCATGAGGCGGAGACGAAGGCCCTCCTCGACCAGGTGGAGAAGCGGCTTCTCGAGCAGAAGGCGACGAAGGCCGCCCAGGCCGCCTCCGGCATGACCGTGTTCAATCTGCCTCCCGAGCCGAACGGCGGCAACGGCCGGCAGCGCCAGGTCGCGATTGTCAACAATCCGGGCGTGCTCGTGGTGGGCGATTCACCGGCTGTCGTCGGGCAGGTGGTGGCCTCGCTCACCAAGGGCCTCAAGGATTCGCTCGCCTCGCTCCCGGCGTTCCAGGCGGTGGTGGCCCGCTGCGGGAAGCAGGTGCCGCCGTCGTCCGCACCGCTGCGGTGGTTCGTCGATCCGCTCGGCTACGCGAAGCTGTCCCAGGCCGCGAATCCGCCGCGTGAGAAGCGGAAAACTCCCGACTACGTCGCGATCCTCGGCCGCCAGGGCTTTGACGCCGTGAAGGGCGCCGGGGGCGTGGTGTTCTTCGACAACGGCAGCCGCGAGGCACAGCACCACACGCTCATCTACGCGCCTCCGCTACCCGGCCGCCAGCCGTTTGCGGCCGACCGGTTCGATCTCGCGGCGCGGATGCTGCGCTTCCCGAATGCCGACGCGATCGAGCCGCCCCAGTGGGTGCTGCGCGACGTGTCGAGCTGGGTGGCGATGCAGTGGGACATCGCCAACGCGTTCGCCTCGGCCGAGCCGCTCGTCGACGACATTGTCGGCGAGAAGGGCGTGTTCGACGACGTGATCGCCTCGCTCAAGGAAGACCCCGACGGCCCGCAGATCGACGTCGAGAAGGATCTCGTCGCCTGCCTGGGCACGCGCGTCTCGGTGCTCGGCGACTACTCCACCCCAAGCGATAGCGACAGCGAGGGGCTCGTGATCGCGATAGAGGCCAAGGATGCGGAGAAGGTCGCCGCCACCGTCGCCAAGAGCATGGCCACCGACCCCGACATGCAGAAACTCGAGTCCAACGGCCACGTGATCTGGGAGATGATCGACCGCTCCGCGGTGATCCCCAAGCTCGAGATCGAGACGCCCGGCGGCGCGATCGCTCATGCCGACGACGAAAGCGACCCGCATCATCACCGCAAGCGGCTTCGCGAGCGTGAGGAGAAGCTCTTGCCCCACTCGGCCGTCGCGGTGGCGCATGGTCACCTCCTGATCGCCTCCCACCGCGACTTTCTCGAGCGCGTGCTCGCGGCCTCGGCGGGCGAAGGCGGGCTGGCCGCTGCGGCTGACTACACGGTGGTGACGGGCGAGATGAAGAAGCTCTTCCCGGGTGCGTCGGCGATGCGGTCGTTCGGCCGGGCCGACGAGTCGGTGCGGCCCGCCTACGAGATGCTCCGCAAGGGCGAGATGCCGAAGTCGAAGAGTGTGATGGGGCAGTTGCTCAACGCCGCGCTCGGCGACGGCAAGGAGGGGAGCGTGCGGGCCCAGAAGATCGACGGCAGCACCCTGCCCGACTTCGAATTGATCCGCAAGTATTTCGGGACGGTGGGCCTGGGGATGGAATCGGTGCCGGAGGGCTGGTACATGGCCGGCCTGGCCCTGCCCCGCAGCCAGGTGGAGCCCGAAGTGGCCCGCCGCCCGGTCACGCCCGTGGGCCGGTAGCGATCAGGCGCGTGTCCAAGCGTGTTCGATATATCGCCAGGGGCGGCCCGGCGGCGGCTCGTAGCGCCGACGACGACCGGAGGTGCGTCCATCAGGGGCGGGCCCCGCGAGTCGACTCCACCACGGCCCAGAACGGATGCTGACGATCGCATCGCGTGCGCAGGTCTTCGAGCAGCACGTCGACGTCGGCCGGGGGCGCGTCGCCATGGATCTTGCGGCCGTCGAGCGTGATCGTGAGCGGCGCAGAAAAATCGACGAGTTCCGGCGATAGCCACACCTTCACCCGCTCCGCTCCGCAGCGGAGCGAAAGCGAGTTGCCCGCCGTCGCCTTGCCCTCGATCGAGAACGGGCGGATGTCCTTCGGCGGCGGCCACCGGCTCGGAAGCACGACCGTGCGGTCGGGCGCGCCGGCCATTTCGATCCACCAGAAGAACCGGTCCCACGGCCGCATCGACACCACGTCGATCGCCCGGGGGAAGAAATCGCGCCGGCGCCGCTGCATCCAGGCGAAGATCCGCAGGATCTCGTCGGAGAAGTGCTCGTGGCCGCGGCCGCGATACTCGACGTAGATCGTGTCGAATCCCTTCGCGAAGCAGCGGTCGAGGTCCATGCCGTTGCGGGCGATCGCCGAGCCGTCGAGCTCGCCGCCGACGATGTAGATCGGCAGCGTGCGGGCGTTGTGCCAGTAGTGGTTGACGTATTTGCCGGCTGCCGGCGCGATCGCGACGAGACCGGCCCAGAGGTCGGGATGGGCCAGCGCGATGTCCCACGCCGCGTCGCCGCCGACCGAGTGACCGGAGAGAAACACGCGGTCGGTGTCGATGGCAAACCGGCGCGTCGCCTCACGGAGCGCTGCGAGCACGGCCGCATGCTCGCGGGCCGAATACTCATACGATGTCTGCCCTGCCCTGGCCCACGCCGGAGCGATCACGATCGTGCCGTGCCGCGCGGCCTGGCCCTGGCGGACGCGATCGGCGCCGGCTTGGCCTGCCCACCACTCGATCTGGTTGAGCGGCGTCGACCAGGCCGCGTGCAGCGACACGACCGCCGGATAGCGCCGCAGCGGATCATATTCCGGCGGCAGTTGCACGAGGCACTCGATCGGCGGCTCGCCATCGAGCACGGGCACGGAGAGCGTGTGAAGTCCGGGCGTTGTGGCGGCCGGGGGATCGATAGGCGGCCGCATCTGCCGGGCGATGGCCGCCACGGTGGCCGCGTCGAACGCCTCTTCGCGGCCCAGAGCCGCACGGATCCGCCCGCGGGCCGCCGCGTCGTCGGCGCGAAGGTAGTCACGCACGAGGTCGCGCACGCGGGCAGCCGAGCAGGCAAGCTTCAGGTTGTCGGAGGCCGCGGCGGCCCCCAGCAGCCAGCTCGACATCCCCAGGGCGACGGCCCGGTCGGCCGGCATGTCGGCATCGGTGCCGAGGCGTTCGAACGTCGCCAGCCGCTCGAGGGTCGCAAACGAGAGTTCGGCCGTGGTCTCGTCGAGCACGCGGCCGATGACGGCCGCCTCCGTTTCGTCGGCGATCGCTGCGGCCCGCGTCCGCAGTGTCTCCACCAGCCGGCGGGCGAGCGCCTGCCGGTCACGGTAACTGTCGCGGGCCTCGCGCACCCGCTCCAGGATCTCGCCGCCGGCCTCGTCGGCGGGGAAGTTTTCGAGCAGCTTGATCGCCAGGCGATCCTGGCCCGAGCGGCCGCGGAGCAGGATCTCGTCGAGCAGCCGCGTGGCGGCGAGTTCGCCGAGCCGGCGGCGCTCCCGGGCCAGATCGGCCAGACCTGGAAAATCAGCGAGCACCTCGTCGAGCTCCGCACGGGCTTCCTCGTAACGCTCCGCCTGCAGGAGCAACCGCACGATCCGGAGCCGCTCGTCGGCATTCGTGCGGTCGATCTGCTGGTCGATCACGCGCCGCAGCACGTCGCGCGGGATCGACGACGTGGCCACCCGCTGGTCGAGGATGATCGGCTGCTCGGTGAGGATTCCTTCGAGGCTCGTCCAGCGGGGCGTGATCCGGGTGATCCCCTGCACCACGTCGACGGGCCCATTGGCCGTGGCGAGCGAGATGATCCGCCGGCCGAACTCGTCGAACGGCGTCGCATTGACGATGCCCCCCACGGCGGCGACGCGACGGCCGGCCTCGGGCACGCGCTGCGGCACCGTGACCTTCTCCTGCCCCATCCCCACCGCACCGGGCTCCACCTTCACGACGCGCCGCTTCGATACCATCGTGCGGGCGAGGTCGTCGTCGCACATCAGGATCGGGCCGCCGCTCTCGCCGCGAAACTCCGCCGTGGCGGGATCGACGGCCACCCCCGTGAGAATCGCGAACCGCCCCTCGAGTACGCGGCCATCGGCGAGTTCGACAGTGTCGCCGCACGCCACCACCGCCAGCCCCGCGGCCAGGCTCGAGAAGGCGATCGTGCGCGGGGATGACGGTGACAGACGCATGACCCGCGAGTGTAGGGCGAACCCGGTCGCGCGGGCCAGTCGCGTGTCGGCGCGGGCTCGGGATTGCCCAGTGCCATCGTGGGACAGGCTTCAGCCTGTCATACCCCAACTCGCCCAACACGGCGGCCGAGCCGGCGGCACAATGCTCCGTCGCCGAGGGTGATCGCTAGTCCATTCTCAACTGTGATGGTGCGCTTGGAGTAAGCCGCGTATCTACCCATCGGCTCCTCCACATTGCACCGACCGTCTCTGCCGCCTCCCCTTTCCAGTTGGGGAGGATTCGGGGAGCCCGAAGCCGGCGCGTGCTAAGACGCCCGATAACTACCGCTGAAACCCTTTCTTGACGGGCCAGACCGGTGGATCGAGAATTCAAAGGCATTCGAGCGTCCTGCAGGGCATGTGTGGAATAATCTGGTGATGGCACGCGGAATCATCAGACGGCTGTTGATGGCGGGCGTCACGGCCTCGCTGCTGTTGCCGATCGTGGTGGCGGTGGTGACCGGGCTCGGTGTGCTCTTGAGGGCGGTGGGCGATGGTTCGGCAGCCAATGTGTGCGGGCGAGTGGCGCTGATAGCGGGCGTGTGTTGGCTCGTGGCCATCATCACGACGGCGGTGGCGAGCGGTGCCGCCCTGCTCGACGATCGCATGCCTCCCACCGACGCCGACCACCATCCGCGCCCATGACAACCCTCGCGAAAACGCGCCTGGCGGCCTCGCTGGTCGTCGTCGCGATTGCTCAGATCGGCCATGGAGTTGATCGCTGCAGTCAGGCGGCGGAGCCCCGCTCTCCGGCCGAGATTCGTAGCACGCTCGAAGAGGCCCGGGAACTGATCGAGGACGGCAAGCCTGTCAAAGCGAGGGCCCTCGTGCAGTCGGCCGCGGTCGACCTCGCGGCCCTCGTGGCGCTCGACAAGGCCCCGGCGGGGACACGGCCGCTCATCGATCTGTGCAGGCAGTTGCGCGACGATCTTGAACTCGAGGGAGTCGAAGTGGCGGAGATCGCGATTCCGAAGGCGACCCCCGCCAAGCCCAGGCCTGAAAGCGCCGCGCCGGCGCGGCCGGCCGGCCGGCCCGTTCCAGGCATCAGTTTCACGCAGCAGGTGGCGCCGGTGCTCGTCACGCACTGCGGCGGCTGCCATGTGAGCAACCGAAAGGGCGGGTTTCAGATGCAGTCGTATGCAGGACTCATGCAGGCCGGCGTCGTGCAACGCGGCGCGGCGAACGCGAGCCGCCTCGTCGAGGTGATCGAGACGGGCGACATGCCCCGCGGCGGCGGGCGCGTGGCCCCGCAGGAACTGGCCCTGCTCGCAGCCTGGATCAACGCCGGCGCCGCATTCGACGGCCCCGATCCGACGGCGCCCCTTGGGGCGGCAAACGTCGCGACGGCGCCGCCCGGTGCGGCCGCCACGCCCGTCGCACCGGTGGCCCTCAAGCCCGGCGACGTGTCGTTTGCCTTCGAGATCGCGCCTTTGCTCCTCAAAAACTGCGCCGGCTGCCACGACGCCGACCAGCCCGAGGCCCGGTTTTCGATGACCACGTTCGCCCGGCTGTCGACCGGAGGCAGAAGCGGCGCGCCCTTCGTCGCCGGCCGGGCTGCCGACAGCCTGCTGGTGCGGAAGATCAAGGGTGCGAGCGGGATCGAGGGGCAACGGATGCCGATCGGCAAGCCGCCGCTTTCGGCAGATGCGATCGCGCTCGTCGAAAAGTGGATCGATCAGGGCGCGCGGCTCGACCTGCTCGGGCCGACCGCGGGGCTCGCCGATGTCGCGGCCGCGGGCCGGGCCCGCAGCCTTTCGCATGCCGACCTGCGGTCGGCGCGGTTCCTGGCGGCCGAGAAACTCTGGCGGCGGGGGCTGGCCGACGAATCCCCGGTCACCGCGCCGTTCGACGATGTGATCGTGATCGCCAACCTCCCGAAGCAGCAGTTCGATACGGCGGCCGGGACGGTGGAGAAAGCCGCGCTTGGTGCCCGCAAACAGTTGATCGAGGGCGATGGCCCCCTGCTGAAGGGAGGCGTCGCCTGCCTGCTCTTCGCCAAGCCCTACGACTACTCGAACTTCCGTGAGGCGATCCTCGGGGAAGAGCGGCCCAAGGGGTTGATGGGCAATGCCGGCGTCGCGGGCGACGTGGCCTATGGCGCGCTGATCGTGCCCTCGACCACGAGCCAGGATGGCGACGACGATCTGGCCGCGCTGGCCGTCGAGCAGATCGCGGCGGCGGCCTTCATCGCGCGCGGCGCTCCCGCCTGGTTCGCGCAGGGGGCGGGTCGGGCGGTTGCGATGAAGGTGGCTCCGAAGGCGCCCGTGCTGAAGGCCTGGAAGGCCGAAGCGGCCGATGCGATGGCGAGGCTCGACGCTCCGGAAGACTTTTTCGGTGGCAATGCCGGCCCGGTGGCCATGACGGCGGTCGGCGGCGGCTTCGTGTCGGAACTCGCCCCGTCTCCGGCGAAGCTGCGTTCCATGATCGAACGATTGGATGGCGGATCCGACTTCGATGCGGCGTTCGTCGAGGTCTTCAAGGCCGCGCCGCAGCCGCTGTTTGCGGCCTGGTGCGGAAAGCAAGCCCGCAAGGCCGTGGGGCGGCGGTAACCCGTCGCCGTTCGGGCGAGAAGTGCGGGGCGATACGTTTTCCACCGCAATGCCGTGGCGCCGGGGAATGCGGAGAGCTCGTTCAAATAAGAAGCGGGAGCCTTGGGCCCGGGGCATGTGATCCGAGCGACGCGGCCGGAGCCGCCGCCTTCGGCTATACACGCGACCGGAACCATTGATCGGCCCCCAACGAGCCTCGTTAAGAGCTCACCGGCATGGTTCGACGCAGCACGAACATGGCAGAAAACGTATCGCCTCACACTCCTTTTTCATGGACGGCGCCCGCCGCCTGGGCCTCAGAAGTCGCCCGCGTCGCGGCCGACCGGTTCCATCGACTTGGTGTTTCGCTCCACGGCCAGAACCACCGTCTGCCGCTCCACGCCATCGGGCGTGCTGGCGATGATCGGGAGCACCTGGCGTTTGTTGGGCAGATCGACACGAACTCGAAACGTGCCGTCGGGCTGCACCTTCACGGGCTCGCCCTGGAGCGTGACATAGGAGCCCGGCTGCGTCGCCCCGTAGACGATCATCTCCGCATCGACCTCGAGCTGGAAGCCGCTCACCCGCTCCTCGCCGTCGTCGCCTTCGCCGCTCATCGATGAGCGCGATGCCGGCGGGCCCATCGGGCGGCGAAGCCGCTCTTCAAAAAGTTCCTGCAGCTCCGTGCTGTTGTTTTCGGGCGAGAAGCCGCCGCTCATGGCGTAGATCTTCTCGCAATCGCCGGCGATGTCGGCCCAGTGCGTGTCGAGCGTGTCGGTCTGGAGACCGGCCGGTGTCGATACCGCGTTGCTGCGGGCGAGGCAATGGAACCGGCCCGAGGTCGTGACGTAGCCCACCTCGACCCGGCAGCGGAGCGGCGCCCGGATGTCGATGAACCAGTTCTTCACGCCGCCGTGAATCTCGATCGTGCGCACGACCCGCTCGGAGGGGGAGCCCTGGAGACCGTTCTCCAGTTCGAGGAGCCGGAGCACTGGGCGGGCCGCATGCCACTCCGGGCCGAGGGCTGCCTCCGCGCGGGCGATGCTGCGAGGAGCCACCTCCCAGAATGCATGCAGCCAGTGCGGCCCGCGCACCATCACCACCATCCGGTCGCGGATGGCGCGGCCCGCCTTGCCGCTCTCCGGCGGCGTGGCCAGGCTCTTCACCCGCTGCAGTCGGGCACGGGCCTCCTCGATCCGCTGGGCGACGGCGGCATCCCGGCTGGCCTTGGCGGCCGCCTCGCCGGCCGCCGTCTTCGCGGAGGCGCGGGGCAGGCCCGACTCCCCCGCCCGGCTCGATTTGGCTTTGCGGATCAAAGCCCGGATGAGCTGGTCCTTCCGCATCGAGTGCCAACCGGCCACGCCGTGCTGCTTGGCGAGGCGTGCCAGGTCGCGGACGGGCTTTTCCTTGAGATTCGCCGCAGTCACGGGGGGCATCCTTGGGGTGTAGACAGCGGTGAAGACGGCGGGACGGAAGGCGGGCGTTCCGCTGATGGAACACCATTAACCGTATCCAACCGCGACCGAAAACACAAATGGAGACCCACCTAAAAGGGTGGATCAGAGGGCGTTTTCCGGCTGATTGGCGGCATGTCAGCGGACCGAGCCGCGGACGCGCCAAACCGTCAGTCCCCGCGAAGTTTCAGGCCGCGCTCGGCCAGCCTCTCACGAACCTCGTTGAGGCTCGTGACGCCGAAGTTCTTGCACTCCATCAGGTCTTCGCCGGTGCGCCGGACGAGTTCGCCGATCGTCGCGATCCCGAGTTTTGTCGTGCACTTGCGGGCCCGCACCGAGAGATTGAGCTCGGCGATCGGCAGAGAGTAGATCTCCTGTTCGTCGGCCGACGGCTCCGCGGCTTCGACAGCGGCCTCCTCGGCAACGGCCGGTGCGGCCATCTGGCCGAGCGACAGCCCCTTGCTGGCCAGCATGTCCTTGATTTCGACGAGGCTCGTCTCCCCGAAGTTCTTGCTCTCGAGCAGTTCGGCCTCCGACGTGCGGGCGAGGTCGCCGAGCGTCATGATGCCCATCTTCTGCAGGCAGTTGCGGCTCCGGACGGACAATTCGAAATCGGTGACCGGCAGGCCCATGACCTGGTCCAGCCGGTCGCGGGTGCGGAGCGTCTGCTGCTCGACCTTGAGATCGTCCGACGCGGTCGAATCTTTGAGGAACAGGCGGGCCCGCGGGTGATCGGGAAACGCCTCGAGCACCCGCTTGTAGCAGCGCTGGGCGCCGGTGAAGTCGTCTTCATCCTCGTAGAGCAGGCCGAGGTTGACGAGGGCACCGACGGTGCCTGGATAGCGCTTCAGCGATCGCTCGTAGCAGGCCTTCGCTTCGTCGTCGTTCCCCAGTCGATCGTTGATGACGCCCATCATGAACAAGGCGGTGGGATGGCCGGGATCGATGGCGATGGCCTTCTCGAGGGCGGCGGCGATGTCGCCGACGGGAGCGCCGTCGTCGGCAAGCATCGCCCCCTGGAGGGCCCAGTAGTCCGCCGATCCCTCGCGGTTTGGAACCTTCTCGAGGATCGCGACGGCGTCGGCGGCCCGGCCCGCCGACCGCAGCACCTCGGCGCTTGCGGCGCCGCACGCGGCGGCGTCATAGCCGGCCTTGCGGGCGGCCTCGAAGGCCTCGCAGGCTTTCTCCACGTGTGCCGGTTCGGTCGCGGCCAGAGCGGCATGGGCCCGACCCTGGAAATAGAGGGCGAGCGCGCCGCCGTCACCAGACTTCAGGGTGGTGAGGGCGTCATGCGAACGGCCGAGCAGCTGCTGGCACACGCCCAGACGCACCGCTGCGGCGGGGCTCCGCTCGCCCGCGCGTTCTATTTCCTGAACGGCGCCGCGCAGGTCACGGTGGGCGGCGGGATCGGAGCCGAGGGCCTCGAGCAGGCTTTTGATTTCGGTGGGGCCGAAAGCGCCCGTGCCGGTGACGAGTTCGCTGACGTTGAGGGCGGGGGCGGAAATCATGGGGTGGCCCTGGGAAACCGGGGAGGGGGGGGCGGGCGTGCAAGCCAGCGGC
>CAZDTC010000041.1:0-11532 GCA_964508125.1 uncultured Candidatus Kuenenia sp. | reverse complement strand
CCGAGGACGCGGCCTACATCAACGAGCACGCCGACGTCGTCGGCTTCGTGGGGGCTTCGAGCCTCGAGCGGCTGGCATTCGAGCGGTCGCTGCCCGACCTCACGCGGCAGTTCAAAAGCATCCCGCTCGGCAGGCGGAAGTGATCCGCCGGAGATCGCTCATGGCCACGATCGCCGTCCTCGGCACGCTCGACACGAAGGGCCGCGAACATGCCTTCGTGGCGGAGCGGATCCGGGCCCATGGCCACGATGCGCTCCTGGTCGACGTCGGCACGGGTGCCGAGCCGGCCGTGAAGCCCGACATCGCCCGGGCCGAGGTGGCGGCGGCGGGCGGCATCGACCTCGCAGCCCTCGTGGCCCGTGGCGACCGCGGCGAGTGTGTGTCGGCGATGGCGAAGGCCGCGCCGCGGCTGCTCGAGCGGCTCGTGGCCGAGCAAAGGATCCAGGGCGTGATCTCGCTCGGCGGCGGCGGCGGCACGGCGATCGCGGCGGCGGCGATGCGGCCGCTGCCGATCGGGTTTCCGAAGCTCATCGTGAGCACCCTCGCCAGCGGCAACACGGCCCACTATGTCGGCACGAGCGACATCGCGATGATGCCCGCGATCGTCGACGTGCAGGGGCTCAACCGGATCTCCCGCACGATCCTCGCCCGGGCGGCGGGCGCGATCTCGGGCATGGTCGAGGCCGACATCTCCGCGGATGAAGACAAACCGCTCGTCGTGGCCAGCATGTTCGGCAACACGACCAAGTGCATCGACGCGGCGATTCCGCTCCTCGAGCAGGCGGGCTACGAGGTGCTCGTGTTCCACGCCACCGGCACCGGCGGCCGGGCGATGGAGGCGCTCATCGCCAGCGGCCTCGTGGCCGGCGTGCTCGATGTCACCACGACGGAACTGGCCGACGAACTCGTCGGCGGCGTGCTGTCGGCCGGCCCGGAGCGGCTCGACGCCGCCGCGAAGCACGGCGTGCCGGCGATCGTGGCCCCCGGCTGCCTCGACATGGTGAATTTCGGCGAACAGGCCTCCGTGCCCAAGCAGTTCGCCGGCCGCACCTTCTACATCCACAACCCGCAGGTCACGCTCATGCGGACGACGCCCGAGGAGTGTGCCGCCCTCGGCCGAATGGTGGCCGAGAAGGTGAACGCGTCTCGCGGCCACGTGAGTGTGCTCATCCCGCGTCGCGGCATCAGCGTGATGAGTGCGGCGGGGGGCGCGTTCCATGATCAGCACGCCGATGCGGCGCTCTTCGACTCACTCGAATCGAACCTGCGGCCCGGCATCCCCTGCCAGTCGCTCGACTGCGACATCAACGACCCCGCCTTCGCCCGGGCCTGCGTCGAGGCCCTGCTCGCGAACATGAAACTCGGCGCCCCAGGAGATTCCCCATGCCCCAGGTAAAGCACTACGGCGTGTTCCAATTCAAGCCCGAGGTCAGCCCCGCGCAGATCGCCACCTGCTTCCGCGAGCTGGCGGGCATGGTTGGAAAAATTCCCGGCCTCCTCGACTTTGCCTTCGGCCCCTACCAGAGCGACGAGGGGCTCAACGACGGCTTCACGCACGGCTTCATCATGACGTTTTCGAGCCCCAAGGCCCGCGACGAATACCTCCCGCATCCGGAGCATGAGCGGGTGAAGGATGTCGTGGTGCCGTGCCTGGCCCGCGTCATCGTGTTCGACTTCAACATGCCTGAGGCGTGATGAGGAAGGTGTGTATGAGTACGACGTCCTACTCGCCGAAACCCGGCTCGGGGGCGGCAAAAGTCGCCGCTACGCGGTCCTTCGGATTGTCGCGGGGGCCGCGGCGGCCCCATGCTCCTCGAGCGTTCGCCGACCCCCTCGCCTCCCGTTTTGGTGTGGTGATGCTTCTTGTCTCATGGCTTCTCGCGTGGGCTACAGCCGTTCGGGCCGATGAACCTCGCTCTTTGTTCGATGGATCTTCGCTGGCGGGTTGGGATGTGCGGGCCGGGGAAGAAAAGTGGTGGAAGGCGGCCGGGGGGATGATCGTGGGCGGCTCGCTCGCGGAGATGGTGCCGCACAACACGTTCCTGGCCACGAAAGACTCGTTCGAAAACTTCGAGCTCACATTCAAGATCCGGGTGCGGGGTACGGAGGGCTTCGTCAACTCCGGCATCCAGATCCGCAGCACCCGCGTACCGAATTCGCACGAGATGTCGGGCTACCAGGTCGATGCCGGCCCCGGCTGGTGGGGCAAGCTCTATGACGAGTCGCGACGCAACACGGTGATCGGGGAGCCGAAGGATCCGCAGGCTCTGGCCGCGGCGATCAAGGAAGGGGACTGGAACGAATACAAAATCCGTGCCGAAGGACCGCGCATCCGGTCGTGGATCAACGGCGTCGCAGCCCTCGACTTCGTCGAGCAGGATGCCGCCATCCCTCTCACCGGCCAGATCGGCCTCCAGGTGCACGGCGGCGGCAAGGCGATCGTGGAGGTGAAAGACATCGCCATCGAGAGCCTGCCGGCCACGCCGGCGGGAGCGAAGCTCAAGGCTGGTGGCGCCGTGGAAGGCGTGCCGCTCTCCGCAGAAGACGAATTGCAGCACTTCGCGCTGGCCGATGGTTTTACCGCCGAGCTCGTCCTCGCCGAGAGCGAAGACCCTGCGAATCCTTACGGCAAATTCGTCGCCCTGGCGTTCGATGCCCATGGCCGGCTGTGGACCACGACCGCGCTCGAATACCCCGTCGACGCGAATGAAAACCCCGAGGTCTCCCGGCAGTTGTTCGCCTCGGGCGGCCGCGACAAGGTGCTCGTGGTCGAGAACCCTTGGGCTGCGAAGCCAGCGCCGCCGCGCGTGTTCGCCGCCGGCCTGGCGATGCCGCTGAGCGTGTTGCCTTTTCGCGACGGCGCCTTCGTGCAATACGGCCCCGAGGTCCGCTTCTACCGCGACACGACCGGCGACGGCCGGGCCGATGCGCACGAGACCGTGCTCGAGGGCTTCGGCGTGCAGGACTCGCACCTCTTTCCCCACCAGTTCACGCGCGTCCCGGGCGGCTGGATTCTGCTCGCACAGGGGCTCTTCAACACCTCGCAGGTGCGGCGGCCCGGCGGCGCCGCGTTTGCCGACGGCACCACCGAGATCCGCTTCGATGCCTGCAAGCTCGCGCGGTTCAGGACAGACGGCTCGTTGTTCGAGTCGGTCACAGCCGGGCCCAACAACATCTGGGGCCTGACGATCTCCCGCACCGGCGAGACATGGCTGCAGGAGGCCAACGACTGGGGCTATCCTTTGTTTCAATACGAGCCGGGGGTGCTCGTGGCGACTGGATCGCCAGATCGGCTCCGTCCTTACCAGCCGCTGATGCCGGCGCCGCTCGCGCCGCCGCAAATGGGTGGCAGCGGCCTGAGCGGGCTCGCCCTCGCCGACGACCTCGACGGCTGGCCCGCCCCCTGGGGCGCGGGCACGAATGCAAAGCCCGACGAACGCATCTTCTACCTCGCCAATCCGATCACAAACTCGATCCAGACGGTCCTTGCCACGCGCTCGGGTGAGCGGTTCACGTATCGCAAGGGGCCCGACCTGCTCGCGAGCGCCGACAAGGCGTTTCGCCCCGTCGCCATCCAGTTTGGCCCCGACGGCTGCCTCTACGTGATCGACTGGTACAACAAGGTGATCTCGCACAACGAGGTGCCGCGAAACCATCCCGACCGCGACCGCGTCCGCGGCCGCATCTGGCGGATCAGGCACGCTTCGCAGCCCGTGCGCGAGCCCGGTAATATCGCGAAGGTGCCCACGGCCGACCTGCCCCGCCATCTCGGCGCGAAGAACAACCGCCTCGCCGATCTCGCCTGGCAGGAGATCGTCGACCGCGATGCCAAGTCGCTCCTGCCGGAACTCGCGCAGCTCGCGGCCGATGCTCAAGCCCCGACGGAGGCGCGCATCGGCGCCCTCTGGGCTCTCGAGGGGCTCGGTGGCGCCGCGACGCCGCTGCTTGAAAAACTCGTGGCTGATCTCTCGGCTGACCTCCGGCACGAAGCTATCCGGATCGCCGCCACGGCCTGCCCGGAGGCCGACTTCCGCCGGCTGGCTGAGCCACTCGTCGACGACCCGTCGCCGCGCGTGCGGGCGGCGCTCGGCGACGCGCTCCGCCGGATCCCTGTCACCGCGCCGGCGACGGCCGCACTCCTCGTGCGCTTCGGCCGCGGACCCGTGCAGGGCGACGCATGGACCGTCTACGACCGCGAGTTCGAGCGGTATCTCGCCCGCTGGGCGCTTGAACGCAATGCCGCGCAGGTGGCGGCGTTTCTCGGTTCTCCGGCTGGCCGGGCGCTGCCCGTGGAAAACCGGCTCCTCGCCCTGCTCGCACTCGAGCCGGCAGTGGCGGCGCAGGCGCTCGTGAAAATGCTTCCCGACCTCGGCCGCCCGCCCGACGCCCAGGAGATTCGCCTGCTCGCCCAGCAGGCCGTAATCCCCGACGTGGCAGCCGCGCTCGAAAGGCTCGTGCTCGCGCCCGAAACGCGCCCGGCCGCGCTCGCGGCGCTCCTCGCGCAGCGTACGAGCCTCGATGCAAAAGGTCTCGAGCCGATCATGACGCGTGCGGCAGCAGCGCTGCTCACGGCAGGATCATCGCCCGCCGATCGCACGCTCGGCCTGGAGGTCGCCGGGGCCTTTTCCATCAAGAGCCTCGCCCCGCAGGTGTCGGCGCTCGCGCTCGACGGCGAGGCCGATGGCGGCATCCGCCGGGCTGCCCTCCGCTGCCTCCGTGAACTCGGCGCGATGTCAGGCGACACGGGCCGCGCCGCGCTCGCGGCCGCAGGCGCGGATCGGGCCCTGCGGGCCGAGGCGATCGCGGCCTGGGCCGCGTCGCGCGATCCGGCCGCCTGCACGGCGCTGGTGGCCGCGTGGGACGACCTCGACTTCGCGGAGCGGCAGGCGGCTGCCGCGGCGCTCGCGCGGCAGCGGGAGGGCGCCGCCGCCCTCGTGACCGCGATGGCCGACGACTCGATCGATGCCGGGAGCCTGCCGATCGACACCGTGATCGACATGCGGGCGGTGCTCGGCAGCAACGCGGCCCTCGAAAAGATCTGGGCCGATCTCACGGCCGGGGCCACGGCCGTCCTGCGGCTGGCCGGTGGCGACACTGATTCAGCCGCACTGGTGAACCTCGAAGGCCCATTCACCGTCGAGGCCTGGGTGAACCTCGAATCGCCGATCGGCAATCAAGACAGCCTGCTCGCGGCCGACGGCGTCCTCGACATGAACTTCTTCGCCGAGCAGTTTCGCGTGTGGATCCAGCCGTTCCACGACGTGCTCGTCGCCCGCCGCAAGGCCGTGCCCGGCACGTGGACCCACTACGCCGTCACCCGCGATGCGGAAGGCTTGCTCAAGCTCTATGTCAACGGCGAACTCGACTGCGAGGCGACCGTTCGCGACACGACGCCCTACCGCGGCCTGCGGATCGGCTACAGCACGCCAAAGGGCGCGGGCACGGAGGGCCGCGTGGCCGAGTTTCGCGTCTGGGACCGGGCCCGCTCGGCCGACGAGCTCCGGGCCGACTTCGACCGCAGCTACGCGGGCGACGGCACGCGGCCGCCGAGCCTGGTCACGTTTCATGGCGGATCATCGTGGGGCGAGCTTGCCGGGCAGGCCCGGGTCGAGCCCGCCCTCGACGCGCCGCGCCTCGTGACCGCGGCCGACGTGCAGGCCCGCGCCGAAAAGTTCGCCCGGTTCCGGGCGCTTGCCGACGCGGGTGGCGATGCCGCGCGGGGCCGCACGCTCTTTGCGACAAAGTGCCTCACCTGCCACCAGCAGGGCGGCGAGGGGGGCAAGATCGGCCCCGCGCTCGACGGCCTCGGCCTCACGGGCGTGGAGGCGATCCTGCGGCACGTGCTTACGCCGAGCGCGGCGATGGAGGGGGGATACCGCAGCTTCCGCGTGGTCACAAGCGACGGCCGCGTGATCCAGGGCCTGCTCGTCTCGCGCGACGCCGAAGCGATCGTGATCCGCCAGCCCGGCGTGGCCGACACTCGCGTCGCGGCCAAAGACGTGGCCCAGGCCGACTTCACCGGCGTCTCCGTGATGCCCGAAGGCCTTCTCGAAGCCCTCGAGCCCCGGGAGGTGTCGGATCTCTTCGCCCACCTCAAGTCGCTCACCGTAAAGGCGCCCTGACTCCGATGACGATGGCAACATTCCTCGGAGCTTCCCCGTCCAGGCATCGACGCATCTCGCTGATGGCGATGGCGGTCCTCGTGCTCCTGGCCACGGGCTGCCGGCCGGCCCGCCGTGAGCGCGCTGCCACGGCCCCGCGCGGCACGATCGGCGTGTCGCTGCTCGCGCTCGACAACCCATTCTTCAAGGTGATCGGCGACACGATCGCAGCCGAGGGGAAGACGCAGGGCTTCGACACGGTCGTCGTCAGCGCCGACAAGGACGTGGCCCGGCAGGGCAATCAGATCAAGGATTTTCTCGTGGGCAAGGTCGCAGCAATCGTGCTCTCGCCGTGCGACTCGAAGTCGATCGTGCCGGTGATCCGCGAGGCCAACGACGCTGGCATCCCCGTGTTCACGGTCGACATTCCCTGCGACGAGCCAGGCGTCTCGATCGCCACGCAGGTGGCCACCGACAACTTCGGCGGCGGCCGCGAGGCGGGGCAGGCGATGATCGAGATGCTCGGCGCGGCCGGCGGCAAGGTGGCCGTGCTCCACTTCAAGCAGGCCGAGTCGTGCCAGCTGCGGGTGAACGGATTTCGGAAGGTGATCGACGGCCACAACGCCGGCGGCGGCCCGAAGATCGAGATCGTCACCGAGCTCGAAAGCAACGGCGCCAAGGACGGCGGCGCAAAGGCCATGGAGGACGCGCTCCAGGCGTTTCCCGACCTCCGCGGCGTGTTCGCCATCAACGATCCCGCCGCCCTCGGCGCCCGGGCGGCACTCGAAAAGGCGGGCAAGGCCGACCAGATCGGCATCATCGGCTTCGACGGCCAGCCCGAAGGCAAGCAGGCGATCCGCGACGGCAAGATCTATGCCGACCCGATCCAGTTTCCCGACCGGATGGGTGAGGAGGTCGTGGCCGCGATCGTGCGCTGGTCGCGGGGGGAGGCGCTGCCCCCCAAGACGCTCATCCCCACGAGCCTCTACCGGAGGGCCGACGGCGAGAAGGATCCTGCCCTGTCCGCCGAGGCCGCCCGATGAAAGCCGCGACCGCCGCCGCGCCGCTCCTCGAGATGCGCGGAATCGTGAAATCGTTTCCGGGGGTGCAGGCGCTTCGCGGCGTGGATCTCGACCTCGCGGCCGGCGAAGTGCTCGCCCTCCTCGGCGAGAACGGCGCGGGCAAGAGCACGCTCATGAAAGTCCTGGGCGGCGCGCACCGCCCCGATGCCGGCACGCTCCGGCTCGACGGCCAGCCGATCACGTTTCGCTCGCCGCACGAGGCGCGGGCCGCGGGCATCTCCGTGATCCACCAGGAGTTCAACCTCGTGCCGGGGCTCACGGCCGTGGAAAATATCTTTCTCGGCCAGGAGCGGGCCCGGGCCGGGTTCGTGCCTCGGGCCGAGGAACGGCGGCGGGCCACCGAGCTCTTCCGCCGACTCGGCGCGACGATCGACCTCGACCTGCCCTGCGCGAGGCTGCCGACAGCCGCGCAGCAGCTCGTGGAGATCGCCCGAGCGCTCGCCTACGACGCCCGCGTGATCGTGATGGACGAGCCCACCGCTGCCTTGAGCGACGCCGAGGCGGGGCGACTCTTCGGGATCGTGCGCGACCTCCAGGCCCGCGGAATCGCCGTCGTCTACATCAGCCATCGGCTCGACGAGATCTTCGCGCTCGCCGACCGCGTGGTCGTGCTCCGCGACGGCCGCCACGTGGGCGCCCGCCCCAAGGCCGGCCTCGGCCGTAAGGAGCTGATCGAGCTGATGGTGGGCCGCGAACTGGCCGAGGAGTATCCGCGGCGCACGAGCCGGCCCGGAGCGGTGCGGCTGGCCGTTTCGGGTCTTGCGCGCGGGCGGGCGGTGCGCGACGTGTCGTTTCAAGTGCGGGCCGGCGAGATCCTCGCGCTCGCGGGCCTCGTGGGCGCCGGCCGCACCGAGACGCTGCGGCTCATCTTCGGGGCCGATCGCAAAGACGCCGGTGAAATTCTCCTCGACGGCCGGCCGCTCGAGATCCGCTCCCCGCGCGATGCGATCGCCGCGGGGATCGGCCTGCTCACAGAAGACCGCAAGCTCCAGGGCCTCATGCTCGGCCGGTCGGTCCGCGAAAACTTTTCCCTGCCAAACCTGGCGCGGCTCTCGCGGCTGGGATTCATGGACAGCCGTCGCGAGCGCGAAGCGTTCGGCCACCACGTCGCCGCCCTCCGCATCAAGGTGCCGCATCAGGACGAGGCGGCCCGCAACCTCTCCGGGGGCAACCAGCAGAAGGTCGTGCTCGCGAAGTGGCTCGAGCGCGACTGCGAGGTGCTGTTCTTCGATGAGCCCACCCGCGGCATCGACGTCGGCGCCCGGCACGAGATCTACCAGCTCATGAACGACCTCGTGGCCCGCGGCAAGGCGATCGTGATGGCGAGCTCCGACCTGCCGGAGGTGCTGGGGATGGCCGACCGGATCCTCGTGATGCACGACGGCCGGATCACGGGCGAGCTCGACAATCGCCGCGGCTGCACCCAGGAAGAAGTGATGCGGCTGGCGATGGCCTGACGCGCCGACCATCTTGTTTCTGGAACGTGTTTCTGGATAAGGACTCCATGGCAAAACTCCTCCGCACGCTGCTCTCCGACTACGGCATGCTGCTCGTGCTGCTCTTGCTCGGGCTCCTCTTCAGCGCGCTCACGCTCCAGGAGCAGCCGGCCACCGACGCCGCCGCGGCCCGCCGCATGGTGGCGGCGATCCGCCGTGCGCATCCTGATGCCAAGCGCGTGCTCGTGGCCACGCGGCCCACGCCCGGCGACGACCTCCTCGCCGCAGCCCTCCGCACCGAGATCTCCGCCGCGGGGCTCGAGGTGGCCGATGTGGTCCGCGGCGAGCCGCAGGCGGTGCGGGAGGCGCTCGCCCGGATCGAAGCCGCCGGCGGCCGGATCGACGCCGTGGCGGCGGGCGAGCGGGCCGGCTCGTGGCTCGTGCTCACGGAGATGGGTGAACTGTTCCCGCAGTTCGGCCAGCCGCCGATCGTGGTCCCCGACACAGTCGTGTGGCCGGTGTTCCTCAAGGCCGACAACCTGCTCAACATCGCCAACCAGATCGCCGTGATCGCGATCATGGCGATCGGGATGACGATGGTGATCATCACCGGCGGCATCGATCTTTCCGTCGGCAGCCTCGCCGCCCTCTCGGCCGTGATGGCCGCGCGGCTGATCCGGGATCAGTTCGGCGGCGTCGAGGCGTCGCCGGGCAGCATGGCACTCGCCTCGGCGGCCGCGATCGTGGCCTGCGGCCTTCTGGGCGGCCTCTCAGGCACCGTGATCACGCTCTTCCAGGTGCCCCCTTTCATCGTGACGCTCGCGATGATGCTCGTCGCCAGCGGCCTGGCCTACATCGCGGCGGCTGGCCAGTCGATCTACCAGATTCCGGAGTCGTTCGTATGGCTCGGCCGGGGCACGGGGCTCTTCGGCCTGCCACACGCCGTCGTGCTCATGCTCGCGCTGTACGCGGCCGCGCACGTGCTCATGTCGCGGACGACGGTGGGGCGGTATCTCTACGCGGTTGGCGGCAACGCGGAAGCCGCGCGGCTCGCCGGCGTGCCGGTGCGGCGCGTGCTGCTGTTCGCCTACGTGGCCTGCGGGCTCCTCGCCGGCCTCGGCGGCGTGATCCTCGCCTCGCAGCTCAAGAGCGGCTCGCCCACCTACGGGTCGATGTACGAGCTCTACGTGATCGCGGCGGTGGTCGTGGGCGGCACGGCGCTCGCGGGTGGCGAAGGGCGGATCCTGGGCACGCTCATCGGCGCCCTCATCATCGCCGTGATCCAAAACGGCATGAACCTCGTGGGGATCGAGAGCTACACGCAGAAGGTGGTGCTCGGCCTCGTGATCCTCGCCGCCGTCCTCGTCGACCGCCTGCGCCGGCGATGATTCTGTGGATCACGCCAACGTCTGCGAGATTCCAGGAGGCGACAGGTCCCAGCCTGGCCAGAATGACATGCACTCCTTGATCCCGGGGAGGTTTGGGTCGGTGCCGAACCCCCAGCCGCCGTCGAGCGGCTGACGGGCCGACCAGAAAAAATGGTTGGTGCGGCGGATCGTCCACCGGGCGTCGGTCCACTCGGGCCACACGTCCTTCTCGACGTACCAGTGCAGGACGGGCCTGCCGCCCACGCGCAGGTAACTGGGCCGGTCGGAGAACGTGCGCCACAGGTACTCGACGGCCTCGATCCATGCATCCCTGCGGTTGTGCTGATTGAGCTCACCACCGGCGGTGATGGCGGGATGGAAGAATCGCGTCTCGCATACTCGATGGTACGATTTTACCATCATGATCTGCGCCGCTGCCTGCCGTTTGATCGCGCCGTGGCTCTCCACGGCGCTCGTGCTCCTCGCAGGCGTCGCGACCGCCGACGACCTGCCTCGGTTCATCGTGCCGGGCCACGAGCAGGCGATGCAGGCGCTCGAGGAGATGTATGCCCTGCACGCGCCGCAGGCGTTCAACGCCTGCACGCTTTGGGACGGCATGCTGCCGCACGCGACGCTCTGGACAGGGCCGGTGCCGCGGCAGCGGTATCGAGCCGCCCTGCTCGCCCGGCCCATCGACAGGCAAGGCTACGTGGCGACGCAGCAGCACCGCGGCCTCGCCCACAGCGACGGCTGGCCGTTTCCCGCGTGGCAGCAGTCCGGCGGCAAGGGGTTTCATTTCTCGACGCTCGGCGACGTGTTCGCCGTCCATACATTCAATCTCCAGCCCCTCGCCTCCGCCGAAGGCTGGGAGATCGACGGGGCGACCGTGGCCGGGATCGATCCCGTTCGCGGCCTCATGCTCAAGGCCACCGGCGACGTCGTCACGATCATCACGCCCCCCTTCATGTGCGGCACGATCGTGGCCCCCTTTGCCCGGATCGAATGGGCGGCCCGCGGGCTGGCGGCGGAGTCGCAGCCGGCCGTGTCGTGGCTCCTCGACGGCGAGACGGCGTGGGCTCCTGAACGCCGCGTCGAGTTTCCTCGGCTTGTTTCGGAAGACGGCCTGCGGTTTGCCAACGTGCCGCTCTATCGCCATCCCGCCTACGCCGGGCTCCTCACCCGCTACCGGATCACGATCGACCATGCCGCCGGCGCGGAGATCGACCTCAAGTCGTTGATCACGGCCGTCGACACGCGGCATCCCATCAACGGCTCGCTCTTCGTTCGCGCCAGCAGTGATTATTTCAACTGGACGGCCGACCTGCCGTTCCTACGGCAAAACATCGGCCGCATGCGGCAGGCGCTCCATTTCACGCTGAACGAGTTTGCGGTCCGTGAGCAGAAGCACGTGTGGGTGCGCTGGGTCGGCCACGACGGCCGCAGCGGGCTCGAGTCACTGCCCGACGGCACCACGAAGCCCCGGATCGGCCTGGGCGTCGGCAACAACTACTGGGATCTGCTCCCGTTTGGCGGTCACGACGCCTAC
>CAZDTC010000040.1:0-11540 GCA_964508125.1 uncultured Candidatus Kuenenia sp. | reverse complement strand
GTCCGCTTCTGGGCGTCGGCAAGGTCAGTGACAGCATTGGCCAGGTCGGCCACGACGCCGGTCAGTTTGTGAAAATCTGCCTGGGTCACGAGATCGTCATGAGCTTCGATGACGACATGGGCGAGCACGTCGGCCTGCTTCTCGGGAAACACCTCGAGGAGGCGGGTTCGGATTTGGGGGATCGTGGCCATGGATGCAACTCGAGAAAGTATACGCTCCTGACGAGGGGGTTGAAGGCGATAAGTGTACAGAAAGCCACTGTTTGTGTCAAGTGGCTCACGGAGAACAGGCTGAAGCCCGTCCTCCTTTCTCACGGCCTCACAAACACAAACCGCTGCTCCCCGCACTGAAAGCGGCACGACTCGGTGAGCTCGACGGAGTGCACCTGGATCCACACGCCGTTGCGCGACGGCATGGCGTCGACCCACCATGTGCCATCGGCCGCCTGCGTGAACACGGCGTGCAGGCTGCCCAGGAGCGGGTCGTCGATCGCCACATGATTGTCGAATCCCGGCCGGCCCACCGCCACGCGGGAGCCCGCGAGCCGGATGCAGACCGGATCGGTGGGCACGGTCGTTTCCACGAGCATCGGCACGTCGGCTGCGTTGGCCGCGTGGGCTTCCGCGGCCGTGTGCAAGCCGGCGAGCGCTGCAGGCCCGCCGCCGGGCATGTGCAGCCGAAAGCGCCGCGATCCCAGCATGAGGAGCCGGTCGGCCCGCAGCGGAGCGTTGTCGCAGCGCACAAACGTGCCGTTCGTGCTGCCCACATCGCGGAGAAACCACGTGTACGGCGGCCTGGCTCCCTCGCGGATGATTTCGGCATGGCGCGACGACATGCTCTGGTCGTGCGGAATCACCACGCTGCCCTCTGTGCGGCCGATCAGGCACACGGGCTCCCGGATGCGCACCGTTTCGCCCGTGGTCGTGCTGCCATCGTCGAGAATGGTGAGCAGGGCGACGGGCGGCCGATTCACGGGCCAGTAGGGCTGCTCGACCACGAGTGGCGGGCGAGCAGCCATCGATGTGGCCGCCGACTCGCCCGGGTCGGGCATCGTGAGCGGTTTGGCAACTTCGCTCAGCGGCTCGACGCTCAGGCCGGGGTCGTGCTCGCCGTGGTCGTGCATTGCGGCCGCATCGGGCTCATGCGAGCCCTGCGACGCGCTCAAAAACAACCTGCTGAATGCCATGCTGATGGCGTTTCGAAAGGGAGCCTGCCCACGCTCCGACTTACCGGAATATACCCCTTGCGGGCGGCGTGCAACTGATGCCAGGCATCGAAAAACTCACGAAGCAGCGCGCCGCATATGACGCCATCTTCCGCTGGCGTAGGACAGGCTTCAGCCTGTCATGCTGCAAGAGAACCGGATGCGGCGAGCCGGACATCGAAGAAAAATACGCCCCTATACAACGGCTTTTGGGATGTCCCAAGCAAGACGACGTGACGTCAGGCGATCAGAAGTCAGTTTCCGATAGGTTGTAGGGCTTAGGCGCGTCAGGCTGCATCAGCCAAGTCGCTCCACTTACCAGACTGGAGTTGGTTGAGTAGCCAGTGCCGTTCCACCTGCTATCCGACGTCACAAGTTGGGCGTAGACCCAAGGCCTGATTGCATCATTGATAAACCGCGTGTGCCCGTCGGCAAAAGACACCACGACACCGCCTGGGTGGTTTGAAGCGGGCGCATACTTTACGGTTATATCGTTGGCATTCACCACCTTGCCTGACGCTGGAACTGAAGCCCCAAGGCCGAATACCGGGACGGCTTGCCATCCGTCATTGTCCGGCGGCGCTAGGGTTCCACTGATGAAAGTCGGAAATACAACCCATGTTGCCTGAGTGATACTGTTGCCATTTTTCTCGGTGAACAACAAAGTGTTAGTTGCGCCGTCGCCCGCGGTAAGGGCGTCGAGGCTCGATCGCGCGGCGTTGTAGGTCGGGCCGCCGAAAGCATCCAACAGTACGCCGTCGCCCTTGACTTGGCTTGTAGGAGATCCCACTAACTGAGCTGAACCCGCATTTCCCGCGTAGGCGATGTTGCCACTTCCTGTGGTGTCAGACGGCGATGTAGGGCATGCAAAAATGGCGATGCCTGGCACCTGCAAAGGGGACGTGCCGGTCTCGTATGTGCGAAAGATATCCAGTCGCTCGAGTTGCGGAAGGATCATTACGGGCCATGAGGGCGTTGCAACAGCCGAAGCTGCTAGCGCTGGGTTGGGATGCTTGTTGCGCCAGCCGGGCAGCACCTGCTTTTGCCCGTCGTAGTTAATTGCAGCCTTACCGAGTTGGTTCAGATTGTTCGCGCACGTATTCCGCCTTCCCGCTTCGCGGGCACTCTGCACGGCAGGCAGCAACAGCCCCATCAGCGTGCCGATGATGGCGATCACGACGAGGAGTTCGACGAGCGTGAATCCCGTCTTCGATTTCGAGGGTCGCATGGCAAGTTCTCCGTGCAAGCAATCGCCTGCAGAATGAGGAATCATCGATACCGGAATTGTCGGAAGTTTCTTGTTGGTTGTCCAGTTTCGGATCAGTGGGGCACAAAAGTGTGGCGGACGGTCACCTGCCGCACCTGGCGGCTTTCCGGGTCGAGGCAGCGGATTCTCACCTCCAAGCCGCGAAGCGGATAGGGATATGGGGCGCTCGTTTCGAGTTCGCCCGCGTCCTCGTATGTGCCGTCGTTATTGCTGTCGAGCGGCGGTTCATCGATCTTTCCATCGCCGTCGTCATCCAAGCCGTTCGTGCCCTGATCGATGATTCCGTCTACTGTTATGTCGTCATTGATGCCGTTGGCCTCGTAGTGCGTACTCCACGTGTCGTAGGTGCGACGCGCTGATGAGGCCAGTCCGCTTTTGAGCTGCCCGTTGCCGCTGAAGTGCGGACGGATGCCCGTCAACAGTGAGTTGGTTCCCGAGGCGTGGCCTAGGTCCACGTAGCCGCCTGTGGCAATGGCACTCGCTGCGGAATAGCCAACGTCGTCGGGAACGAGTGCCAGAGCCCCGGATGGGGATGCGGAAACGGGAAGCCCGGGATCGAAGACACGAACGTCGAAAGCGAGAACATTCGTCAGGATGATGTCCTCCGCCTGCCTGGTGCTTGGCGGGAAGAATGTGAGGCCGTCGGGCGGCGTCGCTGCCTGGTGGTTGACGAATGCAAATGGAAAAGTGCCCGGTGGTGCCGGGGTGTGCAGAAAGCGGGCCTCGCGCCGCGTGAGATCAGAGAGCGTGTTGGCATACAGAAATCCGCCGTCCGCGCGGGCTGAGATGTCGTACCCCTCGTAATACGCCGACCACGACGTGAACGGGATTCGATTCATGCTGGATGCTGCGAACGCTCCGGTGCCAACGTATCCCATCACGAGCAATTGCCGACGGTAAAGTGTGTACGTCGGGACTCCTGCCGTGAGAGATGGGGAGAGCCGAGCAAACCACGCCACCTCTGCGACCGGGCTCTGAATGCTCGCGCTCGTGGAGCCCATGCGGCCGAGGAACGGATCGCCCAAAGACCGCGTAGTGAAGAGCAGCACGTCGTCGCAGTCGGCAGGCCCGATCGTGCCACTGGCGACCGAATCAGAAATGACGCCCTCCAAAACCTCGAAATAGCCTTCTCCCGACTCTGGTGCGAGCGGAGGCAGGGGGCGGGCTGTGGCCCCGGCGAGGTCGCTCCGTAACTTCCACGCGACGACCCGGAGCTTGCTGTCGCTGTCGAGGATCGAGCGGCTCTTGCTCACGGCTTCGCCGAAAACCGCGAACACCTGCGCGACGGCCGCCATCAAGATCAACGTGGCCGTCATCGCGATGAGCATCTCGATGAGTGTCATGCCGCGGCGGATCATTCGATGATCCTCCTTACGCGCACGCAGTCCATCACGTTGTGGTCGCGACCTTGCTCAAATCCCACGGGCAGCGAGCGATCGATGATGTAGAAGGCCCGGTGATACTTGACGGAATCGGGATCGTTGGGAATCGACTCGCGCAGCGTGACCCACATCGCGAACACGTTCGATCGTGGCGTGACCGTATTGGCGAGGCGGATCGCGGTGTGGATCCTCTGGGCCGGATTGAACGTGCCCGACGAAAGCGTGGGGAGATTAGCCGCCGTGTCGGTGAGGGGAGTCGTGCCCGTGCCCGAGAGTGCGAGGAGATGGGCGAGCGTGCGGCCGGGGGTCGTTGAGAAGTCCGAGGTGCTGCCCGACTTCACGGGAGTGGCAAGTCTGCCGGCAACGACCGCGTTCCAAACTTCGTCCAGCGGGGCCGTGCCGGAGACGACCGTGTTGAGATTGACCCGGCCAGGTTCCCGGAACGACGAATACTGGTTGACGGGGGTCGTGACGTTGAAGATTCCCGTGGCGGTGGAGAGGTCGTGCGTGCCGGAGGTGTGAATGCCGGCAAAGCGCGTGGGCACGTGCACGGCGTCGAACAGCCGGTCCATCGCCAGCGGGATGCCGACGATCGTCTGGTTAGCCGGCGTGGGCTTCTGGTAGTTCGACAAGATTCTCAACGCGTCGCCCTGGGGCACGAGCATCAATTCGGCGGCACTGATGAACGGGCGGTTGTTCCACGGAAACCATGCCGTGCTGCCCGGCGGCAGGCTGGCGGGAATCGTGACCGCTCCAGTGAACGGGATCGTGGTCGTCGACGGGATCGTCGATGTCGAACTCAACCAGAGGGCTGACGTGGCGCTTGTCGTGGTCCGTCGTTGCACGCCATCCGAAACTGAAGCACCCGGCGCGAGCGAGCCCGTCAGGGCCACAGCGACGCTCATCGCGTCGACGACGATGTATCGGACGGGCGAGGTGGTCGTGGTGCCGCCCACCAGGGGATCGGCACGCCAGGCGGCGGTGCCCGTCGCGTTCGTGGAGAGAAGCGGCTGCGACGGGTCGGACAAGCGTTCGAGATAAACGATGCCGTTGGTCGCCGATCCAGCGATCCGAAGGCCCGTGACCGTAAACGTGGTGCCTGAGTGGGTTTGTTGGATCGTCGCGGTGCCGGTCGTCGGCGCTGTGCCGGTGAGGATGGTGGTGCCGGAGAGCAACGTGAGGGTCGAGTTGGGCCTCATGGTCGGCCGCGGAGTGACAGCGGCGATCGCGAATTCATCGGCAGCGGCAGTCGGCGTGTCGAGCCTCACATAGTTGGTGGTGCCGCCCGCGACGATCCGCAAGCGCCAGATCGGGTAGGTGGTGCCGGACGTGTCGGTGTAGGTCGAAGTGCCGGTGTTGTAGATCGCCGCGCTCGGTTTTTTGGCCAGGTCAACGGAATTCGTGGGAGCTCCAGACGCACCGCCCGACAGCGTGTCGAGCGCGTAGTCGCACGGTTCCGCATCGATCGACGTTCCGCTCGCCAAAGCCGTGGCCTGCCACGGGCGGTGTAGGGAAATCACCATGCCGGACCGATTCAACGCATCATTTCGCCAGGCGAACGTCGTCCGCAGCAGGATTTCGGGCCGCTCCGCGCCCCAGACCACTTGACGGTCGCTATCGCCGGCCGTCGTGGTGACGTCGCCATCCACATCCCAGCCGTCCCTGGGATCGGTGTCGTATTCGAACGGCGTCATGATCGAGTCGGCGTCGCGGAACTCCACGACGTTTGCCGCCCACTGGGCGAGTCGCGCCGATGCGGCCGCAGTCAACGCCGGTCCATTGCCCTGGTCCAGCGCGACCAGGAGCGTGTAGAGATCCTTGAAGTAGGCCTGCCGTTGGACGTAGTAGGGAGAGCTCGGGTTGTAGCCGGCGGTCGCCGTGCCGGAAGGCATCAGCGCCCGGTTGAGATTGAATTTCTCGCCGCGTGCCACTTCTCCCCCGAGCAGCCCGGTGATGGCGGAAGAGCCCGACAGCGTGCCCGCCGTGGCGAGACGGAGCCAGCCTTGCGTGCTGCCGCTCCCAAATATCCGTCCGACAGCGCCCCCGGCACCGCCTACGATCGCCGTGGTGTCCCAGGAATCCGTGGTGACCAGAAACCGCGCCGCCTCAGCCGCCGAGCCGAGCATGGTCGCGAGCCGCGGAGGGAGCGCCCACGTGTCGATGTCGTAAGGCCGGAGCACGGGCTCGAGTTCCGCCGGTGTGAACGGATTGTCCGCAGGCGTGGCGTAGGCGGAGGGCGACGGCAGATACCCGCCCCGCCCAACCCGGGTGTCGAGTTGGGTTTCGTACGGGTCGTCGCGCGTTTCCTGAAAGGGATCGGCCGCCGTCGGCCAATCAGCCTTGGCAAACCGCAGCGTTGGCACAATGGCGGATCCAGTCGCCACGATGGCATCTGCCTTCATCCTGCCGTGCAAATCCGGCGGCGAGTTGTAAACGCCGCGGAGTGGCGGGAACGCCGTGCCCGTGACGGCCCAGTTGAAGGGCGCGGTTCCGCCCACAAACCACCAAAACGGGGGCACGCCATAGTTCACCGTCGCCGCTGCCGATGGAACGGCAAGACGGTCGTTGATGCGGCTTGGAGCGTCGTCCACATCGCCAGCCCCGGGGCGAGGGAAGGGGAACGCAGCAGGAAACGGACCCGCGAGCGAGATCGTGTTCGAGAGCAGCGGTGCGAGTGGGATCGTTGGTGGAGTTTCTCCGTACCGTCCAGCCAGTGGAGGCAGCCGAGGAGTCGCTGTGCCACTCGTGTAGCGGCTGCCTGCGGGCCGCAGTCCGAGTTGCTCCGCTGTGCCACCTCCTACGACGGTCTGGAGCAAAGGGCGTTCATCCAGCGAAGATGTGTTGGAGGCGAGGGCGAGCAACTTCGAGCCGTCGATTTCGGCCGGCCCGTAGCCGCTGCCAAGCGCGTGGGTCGTGCCAGATGTGAAACCCGCCGGCCAATCGGCGTGCGAACCGCTCACAAGGTTGGAACCGCTGTACAAAACGCGGGCCAGGCTGTCGTGCGCGTTGAGGTTCAGGCGACTGTCGAGATCGACGATCAGGACGGATGCGCGGAATTGGATCGTGTTTCCATTGGCATCGACAATGTCTGGCAATCCGAACGACTTGAACGCACCATCCACGACGCCGTCGTTGTCGTTATCTGCCGTATCGGGAATAAGATCGCCATCGACGTCTGTCCCACTGGTGAGCGTTGCCATCGTGTAGGCGCTGCTGCCAGAACCAGTGGGGAGCCAAAACGTTCCAGAAGTCGTTTGGAGAAGCGATCCGCGGTCTACGAGGGCGGTGGAGGGATTGCCGGGAACAGGAAGCACTCGGGCAAGAAAGTCGTTGCTTGAATCAAAACCGTCCCAAGGCTCGTTCGGAAATGCGGCAGAGCCATCCCCCGAAAATTCACGGCCATTCACAATGACGGAACCGGAGGTTGTCAGAGGAAATGTAAATGGCTGTTTTTGTCCTGCCGCATCGAGAGTGACATTGAATGAGTTGTCGGTGACATTGTCGACCGCGCCCGATCGCGTTACCTTGAGGATCCGGTGGGACGTGGGCGGACGGCCGGGTGTTGCAAATGTCAGCACCCGCCCAACGAGATCGGTCGGTTGCACCGACGAGCCGGTTTGCAGCGTGCCGACGATCAGGGTTTGCGGGATGCCGGAAACGGCGACGGCAGCGCATCCGCTAATCGTGCCGCTCAGCGTCTCGAGGCCATATTTGTCAGCCAAAAGCGGCTCCGGCACGGTTCCACTGCCGCGGAGGACTTGCAGCATCACATCATCGAGCAGGCGGGCGTGGGGGATGCGGTTTTCACTTGTTCCAAGAGTGAGCCGCGAGTAGGCCCTCGCCGCTTCCCAGGCCCGGGATGTGGTGAGCATGTAGGCCGCCCCGAGCATCAGAAACAGCGTGAGCATGCTGAGCACGATCAAAAGCAGCACGCCGCGCTTGCGCCCGAGCGGGTGCGCGGTCCCCCGCGGGGCCATGCCAATGCTCGGGTTGCTGTCGTGCTTGCTCACGGCGTTATTCCAGGAACGGACCGGACGTCTCGGGCCGGTACGTCGTCTCGGCGAGGCCAACGGAGTCGGGAAACAGCTGGAACGGGATTGGCGAAGCTGTCGTCGTGATCGACGGCCCGGTGGAAAGCGTCAGGAACGCAGAGTTGCCCGATGCTTCAAACGCTGCCGCCACGATCTGATGAAACCTGTTGGCCGCATAGAGAATGGCGCCCGGTTTCAGCACCTCCTTGGCAGTGCGATCCCCGAGCCCCACGAGGCTGGCTGTTGAAACCTGGCCCAAGGTGATCGACCCTGTGACCGCCGCAGCGGACGGATCCCGATTGTGAAACACCACCACCGACAGGCGGGACGGTGTGCCCGAGGCGAGGACGTACATGCACGTCATGCGGCCGTCGAACGCGCGGACGCCGTCGAGAAACATGTTGGTCGGCAGGTCATCCTCCGTCGCAGGCGGAGTCAACACCACGTCGTCACGGGATTGCATGAACAGCCGGTGGTATGACGGCGGAGCGGCTGCGGCGGATGGAGTGGAATAGATCCCCTGCGCGCGGGCTGTTCCTGAAACTGGCAAGGGGGGAGGTGGCAACGGGAATCCTGCTCCGAGGTCGATCACCACGGTGCCCGAGTTGGTCAATGCCGCGGGGCGAATCAGTCCGAACGTGCATGCGTCGGCGATGGCATTGGCGGCCATGATCCCCGCCCGATCCATGACCGTCGCGCGAGCGGCCTGCGACCTGCCCGCTGGCACGAGCGCCGCCACGCTCACCAAGCCTATCGACAACACGCCGATGGAAATCAGCACCTCGAGGAGGGTGATTCCCCGAGGAGACCGAGCTCTCAAAGAGTGGGATTGCCGGCTCATGAGGCACGTGGTTTGCGCGGTCAATTCCTGACACCCGAATTGGCCGTCAGGGCTTGGCGGATAAATAGCTGCGAATCGAGCGGTGTCGTGGCCGTAGCGTTGCATTCCGACGCCTTGACGATTCCGGCGCCAGGGTCGATGGCCAGCCACCAGGAGTCGGCATATTGCCAATTCGCCCCAACCGTGTCGTCGTTAGGAACGAGCGGAAACTGTTGGTTTTGGCCCGCGCGGTCGGCCCGGCCCACCAGAAAAAAAACGGGTAGGGTGGCCGTGGCGATGGTCGTATCCCCCGAGGGCAAGATCTCCGTGATCTGGCGCATGCGGCCCGAGCCGTCGAACAAAACCGTGACGGTCGATCCAGCGGCGAACGAACCGCTCATCGCAACTCCCAGCCCGGCAGCCCCAAACCCTGACCACCGCAGGTCGATGGCTCGGTTTTCGGGGATCGTGAGTGGAGATCCGGTCTGGATGGGTTGCCTGAAGATCTCGACCGTGTGAGCGCCGGCAGACGGCCACGGGGTGTTGAGCGGGGATTGGCCGAGATTTTCGCTCGATGATGCACCGCGAAGCGCAAACGTGATAGGCAACGTGCTTCCGGACGTGATCTGGTATGTGGGCCCGCGGCCATCGAATCGAATGACGTCGTTGTTGGTGATGGAGAATGAAGCAAGCCGCGCGAAATCCGCGGGCGAGGCTGTGCCCGTGCCGATGGCTCCAGCGGAAATTGTGATAGCCGCCGTGGCGGTGTCGCCACGGTATGGCTCTGGCGAGTCGACTGCGACGAGTCGATCCGCGGCAGCCGAGCCTGCATTTATCGGGAGCACTCGAAAGCCCGACCACGTCGATCGGCCGATGCTTCGCGCCTGCGTTTTCGCCATGAAACTGGAGGCGGCACGGGATGCGCCCTGCGTGCGGCGGAGTTCGGCGGTTGTGCCCAAAGCGGGCACGACAGTGATCGCAAGCAGCCCGAGGATCGCGATCACCACCAGGAGTTCGGTGAGCGACATGCCCGCGTGACGGTTCTGCAAATCACACATAGCGACACCTACCGCCCTGAAAGGTCATGGCTGGTGATATTGTCTCTCGCGGCTACAGGGTCGTTTCTGAAGCCCGGCAATGGTGTGACACTCGCCGGCCGGGTTGTCGGAGCCGTCGCTGCGGGTGGCCACGCGTCGGGTACAGCCGCCCATCCGACCGCCGGCGGCCCTGTGATGCCGTAGCCTTCGTCAGGAGTTGTGGCCGACGCCCCGTCAGGCCCAGATGAAAAAATCAGCGGGACAAGTCGGCGATCCGGATCATTCGGAAATCCACTAACTAGAAGAGGATCGAACGGATCCGGCGTATCGAGTTGTTGGACAGGCGAGACAAACCCCGGGGCCCACCGGATGTAGCGAATTGGACGATTCCAACCGTCGCGGAATTCCTGAGCGTTATCTCCGTCAGCGTCACCGACTTCGTCACCGCGAAACATTTCCATCCACGAGCTATCAAAGCCGGATCGTGAAATGATCATGAGGAGGCACTCGGCATTACCAAAATCAGGTGAAGGCCCCAAAGATCCGAAGGACGCTTTGAATGCTGCATACGTTCGGACGGGGCCTGTCTTCAGGTAGTCGTTTCCACCAGCGAGGGAATTGACCGCCAGCGGGGTAGCAAACACGTCATCCCAACTGTCGGGCATTTCGCGCGTGAGTAATAGTCGAAGTTTGACAAGCCTGTCTCTGGCGACGGCTATGGGCGACCCGCCTGCGGCCGGGACACGTCGGGACGTATAGCCATCGTATTGAGGGACAATCACCTCATTTAACTTGCGGAGCGTGCTTTCAGTCTTCGCGACCTTGGACCGGTGCCGTGCGCCATTGAGGCCTGCAAGAGAGAGCGACGAAAGGATCGCAATGATGACGAGCGTCACCATGAGCTCCACCAGCGTGAAGCCCCGGCGGGCATTCGGCGCGTTGCGGAGCTGGGGACTCATGGCGATCAGTCTTTCAGGCTGTCGAGGTATTCGCGGCGCGTGCCAGGCCAGAAGTTTGAGAGGTCGTCGTCGGTGCCGAATTGCTCGTCGCGGCCGGCGCAGAGGATTTGGAAGGTGTCGGAGTTTGCAAACGGAGGAGAGACAGCGCTAGCAGATGCCGTCGCGAAGTCGGCGGCCGAGTTTGTCAGCGGAGGCGAGCTAGGTGTCCGCTGGGCTCCGGCGGTGTTGAGAGATCCAGTTAGATACGCGTATTGGGTGTACTGAGAATTAGGGATGTATATGTACGGACTGTTGGACTTTCCGCTGGGCGCATACTGATAACTCGAAACTCGTGACGTATCGAAGTCAAAGAGTTTGTTCCGCTTAAGTGTGGTCGTGAGATTAGCGATAGGGTCGCTGGGGTCATCGGTGTAACCCGTCAACCACACCACGATCGCCGTCGCGGGCCTGATCAACCCAGCTTGAGTGGGCGACGCTAACGCTGCGGCAGAAGCCCGAGGAAAAAGCCGTTGCAGGTGTCTGTTAACCAGGTTGCTTGAAGTCAGGCCAGCGTCGAAACACGGCGGGAAACTCCCGTACTCGGTCTTGTAGTTCATGATCGCCATGTGCAGCATGTCGATCTCCGCCTTGATCGCCGCGTTGCGGGCCTTCGTCAGCGATTGCATCACCACCGGCGTCAGCAACGCCGCCAGCAGGCCGATGATGCCGATCACCACGAGCAGTTCCACGAGGGTGAAGCCGCGGGCATGGCAAGCGGGATGGTTGGCAGATTGGCAAGCGGGACGCTTGCCCCACTGGCAAGCGGGATGGTTGGCAGATTGGCAAGCGGGACGCTTGCCC
>CAZDTC010000039.1:0-11568 GCA_964508125.1 uncultured Candidatus Kuenenia sp. | reverse complement strand
GCGTCAAACGCCCCGGATCCGATGGCGTCTCGGTCCATTGTTCAAGAGCGTGATCCCCTTCATCGACGAAGAAAGGGGGCCGTCATGGCGACGCCACTCACCCGCCGATCAGCACCGTCATGCAGCCGAGCGTGATCACGCCGCCGTGGCTGGTCGTGTCGCCCATCCTGGCGGCGGGCTTGCCGCCGACCATCACCGTGGCGCTCCCCTTGACCACCGTGCAGGGCGGACCGACGCAGATCCCCATCGTGCCCACCTGGGCCGCCGGCATGCCGCCGATCAGCACCGTGAACGCCGCGGGGGCGGCCAGCACGCCGCCGACGTGCGGCACGGGCCCCGTGAACATCGGGCAGGTCTGCATGTCGGCGACTCTTGCGGCTGGTTGGCCCATCAGGAAACTCCCTGTCGGCTGGTGAGAGCGGCGTCTTTCCACGAGTCGGTGCCCGCCGCGATCGCGAAGCCCAGGGCGAGAATCGCGGCCAGGCGGGCTTCGGCCTCCGCGGGCCGGCGCCGCTGCGACGCCAGCACCGCCGCCGCGGCCGCCACGATCCCCGGCAGATGGGCGGGGGGCGCCACCACGGGAACATTCGGCGGAGAGATCGCCTCGCCTGCCAGAAATGCGGCCAGCGCCGCACAGCCGGAGGGCGACGTGAGGCCGGCCTCCTCGGACGACGCCTGGGCGGCGTAGGCCCGCCACTGCTCGGGCGTGCGAACCCACGATTCGGCCGCCTCGAGCGCGGGCAATTCCTTGGGTGTCGGGCCATCCGGTTCTTCGCGGGCGATCCGGCAGACCCACCACGCGGCGGCTCGCCTCGTGAGCGCCTGCCCCAGCACTTTGGCCGCATCCTCGGCCAGCCCCTGCGCGAGCAGCCGGCGGGTCGCCGGCACGAGCGAGCCTTCGTGGAGAAGCGACTCATCCGCGGCCAGCGCGGCCGCGGCTTCAGGGCCGAGTTCGGCGGAAGCCAGGCGGAGGCGGGCCGCTTCCGCCTCGGGATAGGTTTCAATCTGGGGGTCGGGCATTGGTGTGTGCGGTCCTTTCTGCGATCGGCAGCGGATCAGCCGATCATCGTGATCGAACCCTTGGCCTGAAGCATCGCCGACGCCTTCACGGTGGTCTGCGCGCCCTGCACCGTCGCGGCGAGGCTGCCCTTCACGGTCACGTTCGTCCCGTTGATCGTGATGCCGGAGGTGCTGATCTCGATCGAGTTGCTGCCGACCTTGAGCGTGATCGACTGCTGCCCCTGGATGGTCCAGCTCGTGGCCTTCATCGTGCCGCTGCCCGACTTCACCTGCACGGAATGGTCGCCCGACTTCACGGTGAGCGTGTGCCCGTCGCCGATCGTGTTGGTCTGGCTGCCGCCCACGGTGACCGTGTGCTTGCCCTTGGTGACCTCGAACGTGGCGTCGCCCTTGCTCACGGTGAACGTCTCGTCGCCGGTCGAGACGGTCGTCTTGTCGTCCTTGTAGACCGTCAGCGACCGGCTGCCGTCGGCACAGCCGCTCGCCCCCACCTCCTCGGTGAGGTTGTTGTAGATCTTCACGGTCCGATCACCCTTGTTCTTGGTGTCGAATCCCACCTGGAGCGAGTCGTTGTTCTCGACGACGCGGGCGAAGTCCTTCTCCGCGTGGAAGGTGACGAGTTCCGAGCCCTTCGTGTCGTCGAAGATCAGCTGGTTGGCGTTGGCGGTCTCCCCCTGCTTCGTGCTCCGCGTCTGCAGGCCGCTCTGGGCGGCCTTGCCGGGGAGCGCGAAGGGGGGCTTGTTCTGCCCGTTGTAGACCACGCCCGTGACCAGCGGACGGTTGGGATCGTCGTCGAGGTGCGACACGACCACCTCCATCCCGACGCGGGGCAGAAACTGCGTGCCAAACTGCGGGCCGGCCAGCGACTGGGCGACGCGGATCCAGCAGGAACTCTGCTCGTTGTTCTTGCCGTAGCGATCCCAGTGGAACTGCACCTTCACGCGGCCGTACTCGTCGGTGTAGATCTCCTCGCCCGAAGGGCCGACGACCATGGCCGTCTGCACCGTGCCCGCGGGCCAGGGGGTGGCCCGCCGCGGCCGCCAGGGCGTGTCGGAGGGGATGCACTCGAAGGAATTTTCGTATTCGAACGCCCGGTCCACCTGCCCCGAGGTCTGATACGCCCCACGGTTGCCCGCCCGGTGGGAGACCTTCACGAGCAGGTATTTTTTTCCCTTCTCGGCGGGGTTGGGATGCGTTCCGATCGAGAACGTGTAGCCGGGAGAAAACGTGCGGCATGTGCTCGCGCCCGCTGCCGTGCTCACCCGCACCTCCTCCGCTTCGATCCGCCACTTGCCCGACGATTCGCCGTCGGGCTTTTTCGTGTATTCGCCGGGATAGTCGAAGAGCTCGGCCTTGTCGGCGCCGGAGTAGGGGCTCTTCCCCTTGCTGGTGACGAGCAGGTCGGTCGTGGGCTGCTCGAAGTTGTAGTCGGTCTGGGCGTGCTTACCCGGCCGATACTCGTAATCGTGCTGCCACTCGAGCAGTTGCCCGGGCTTGTCGGGCGATGCAAACGACTGCACTGAATCGACCGTCGCATCACCGCAGGCCGTGAATGCGGAGTTTGCGTCGGACAGCACCATCTTCAGCGAATTCTGGCCGTGCTCGAAGTGGTAGCCGATCCCCTCGCACTCCATCAGCCGGTGCACGAAGGCATGGTCGGTCTCCCGATACTGCACGCAGTATTCCCAGGGTGAATGCGTGCCGGTGATCTTCTTGGAGAGCGTGATCTCGCTGAAGTCGCCGAGCACGGCCGAGAGGACGTCGGGCACCGACTTTTCCTGGAAGATCTTGCAGTCGCTCGTGAGCGTCGTGAACCACAGCCCGGGCACCACCTCCAGCCGCCAGCGGGTGAGCTCGTCGTCGCGGCCGACCCAGCTGAACCGGCTCACATAGCCGCAAAACCAGCGGGGCGAGCCATCGGCCCGGTTGACGCGAAAGCTCACCTGCTTGCCGACGAGTTTCTTCTCGTCGAGACTGTCGTCGCGGCTCAGGCAGGCGAGGCGAAACAAGAACATTCCGCCGAGCGACTCCTCGCCCGTGAACGACTCGAGCAGCAGTTTGTCCTTGCCGAGCGGGGTCTCGATCGCGAGCGGCTGCCCGTCCTGCGTGTACGACGCCATGGCTCACCCCGTTTCGTTCATTTGCCGCCCGAGCCGATCGAGAAGGAGTCGGTGACCTTCCCCTGGCTCGCGCCGGTGGGGCCGAACTTGGTGTATGTCCACGTGACCTTCGTGTAGGTGAAGGTCACCCGCTCGGTCGGGGGCTCGCTGAACACGTCGATGTCATACCCCGTCACGATCGCGTTCTCGAACTCGTAGGCCAGGTAGGGCTCGAGCCCGCCGGCGACGGCCGTGCACATCTCCGCCTTCACCTTCGCGATCTTCTGGCCCGTCGCGCAGGCCTTCTGGATCTTCACCGACGCGCTGTCGAGATCCTTCACCACCACGGCGTTGCCGATCGCGGTCGCACCGAGAGCCCGCTCACTCTGCTCGAACCCGCCCGTCGTGCGCGAGAGCGGTGCCGAGAACGACTGCATCAGGCTCCAGCCCTTGTGCTTCGAGTCGGTGCTCTCCCCCTCGAAGTCGCCGAATTTCGCAAACCCGTTTCGTGACGCTGACACGACAACCTCCCTTCAGGCTCGGGGGCTCCGGCGGAAATCCCGCCGGAGCCCCAGCTGCCGTCTTGCGCCGTCGCAGGCGGCCGATCGCTACGACTTGTTCGCGCCCAGCTCGTACTTCGCCTCGACGTTCCCCTTCTTCGAGCCGTTCTTGGGGTCGTACTCGGTGTAGGTGTACGTGATCTTCGTGAAGTTCACGCTCACCTGCTCGCTCGGCAGCGGCTCGCCCGAGGCGTTGCCATGCACGGAGTAGCCGGTGAAGATCACGTTCTCGAGCGCCCACTTGAGGTACGTCTCGGTCTTGCCGCCCATCGTCGACGTGAATTCCACCGTCACCGCCTTGTTGAACTTGCCGAGAGCGCACGCCTCCATCAACTTGGGCGACGACTTGTCGAGCTGACGCACGAAGCTGATGTCGCCGAGCGTCGTCTCGCCCTTGGTCCGCTGCTGATCGACCGCACCGCCCGGGATCGAGCGAAAAATGGGCAGCGAGGCGGAATCGGCGATGATCCACTTCGAGTGATTGGAATCGGTCGACTCGCCGTCGATCCCGTCGATCTTGATGTAGAGTGCCATGGAGTTGTCCTTTCTTACGGCGAGAGGGTTTCAGGGAAGGCGCTGCTGTTCAGGAGCCTGCCGTGCCGGTTGACGCCACTCGCCATGACGCCTGCCAACACACAATTGTCGTGCGGATGCCGAAAGTTTTGCGTGGGCGTTTTTCCTGCGGGTTTTCCCTGGCGAAACCTGCTTTCAGCGGATGTCGTAGGTGAACACGGCAGCCGCCGGGTCCCACCCGACGTGGACGGCCTCCACGGCGGCCCCCTCGGCCATCCGGCCCAGGAGCCGTGTCGATAGTTCCGGCAGCATCGTGCCGGAAAGCACGCGGTCGATCACGCGGGCCCCGCTGTCCACCTCGTGGCAGCGGTCGACGACGGCCGACACCACGTCGGCGGACCAGCCAAACCCGGCCTTGTAGGCCGACTGGAGCCTCCGCTTGATCGCCCCCAGCTTGAGTTCGCAGATCGACCGCATCACGTCGTCGGGCAGGGGGTAATACGGAATCGTCGTCAGCCGGCCGAGGAAGGCCGGCTTGAACACCTTGAGCAGGTCGTCCCGCAAGGCCTCGCCGAGCGCCTCGGGCTCCGGCCGCGTCTCGGGATCCGAGCAGAGCTTCATCACCGTGTCCGTGCCGGCGTTGGTGGTCATGATGATCACGGTGTTCTTGAAGTCGATGTCGCGGCCCTCGCCGTCCTTCATGCTCCCCTTGTCGAACACCTGGTAGAAGATGTCCTGCACGCCCGGATGGGCCTTCTCCATCTCGTCGAGCAGGATCACGCCATACGGCCGGCGCCGCACCGCCTCGGTGAGCACGCCGCCCTCGCCATACCCCACATACCCCGGCGGCGATCCCATGAGGAGCGACACCTTGTGCTCTTCCTTGAACTCGCTCATGTTGATCACGGTCATGTGCGATTCGTCGCCGAAGAGCAGCTCGGCGAGGGCGAGGGCCGTCTCGGTCTTGCCCACGCCGCTCGTGCCGGCGAGGAGAAACACGCCCGTCGGCCGCTTGGGATCGGTGAGCCCCGCCCGGGCCGTCTGGATCCGCTCGGCGATCGCCACCAGCGCGTGCGACTGGCCCACGACCCGCTCCTCGAGGTGCTGCTTCAGGTCGAGCACGCCGCGAATCTCATCCGACACCATCCTGCCCACCGGGATCCCCGTCCACGCGGCGATCACCTCCGCGATGGCCTGCCCATCCACGCACGGGCTCACGAGCGGATGCTCGCCCTGCAGGGTTTTCAATTTCTGCTCGAGCGATACGAGCTCCACCCGGCGTTTTTCGATCTCGGCGGCCGCCGCGGGCGGCTGCCCTTCGGCCGCCTTGAGCGCCGCGACGAGCGTCGACCGCTCCGCCCGGATCGCGTCGACGAGCTTCGATTCCTCGGCGAACCGCCGCTCCAAGGCCTCGAGCGTGTTCGTGATCTCTGCTCGCCGGGCTTCGAGGTCCGCGATCGCGGCCGCATGGTCGGCTCCGGTGGCCTGCTCGCGGCCGAGGATGTCGAGTTCGACGGCGATCGCGTCGAGGCTGCGGCGGGCGTCCTCGATCGCCGGTGGCGTGGCCGCCTGGCCGATCGCCACCTTCGCACAGGCCGTGTCGAGCAGGCTCACGCCCTTGTCGGGCAGCTGCCGGCTCGGGATGTAGCGGCGCGACAGCTTCACCGCCTCGGTGACGGCCTCGTCGAGCACCGTCACGCCATGATGCTTTTCGAGCGTGGCGACCATCCCCCGCAGCATCCGGCAGGCCATCTCGTCGGTCGGCTCCTCCACCTTGACGACCTGAAACCGCCGCGCGAGCGCGGCATCCCGCTCGAAGTATTTCTTGTATTCCGCCCATGTCGTGGCGGCGACGGTCCGCAGCTCGCCGCGGGCGAGCGCGGGCTTGAGCAGGTTGGCGGCGTCGCCCTGGCCGGCCTGCCCGCCGGCGCCGATCAGCGTGTGGGCCTCGTCGATGAAGAGGATGATCGGGGTCGGTGACTTCCGTACCTCGTCGATGACGCCCTTGAGCCGGTTCTCAAACTCTCCCTTCACCCCCGCTCCGGCCTGGAGGAGGCCGAGATCGAGCGTGCGCAGCTGCACGTTCTTGAGCGGCTCGGGCACGTCGCCGCTGGCGATCCGCTGGGCGAACCCCTCCACCACCGCCGTCTTCCCGACGCCGGCCTCGCCGGTCAGGATCGGATTGTTCTGCCGGCGGCGGGTGAGGATGTCGATGATCTGGCGCACCTCGGCCTCGCGGCCGAGCACCGGATCGATGGCTCCGGCCCGCGCCCGAGCCGTGAGGTCGATCGTGAATTGATCGAGGCTCGGCGTCTTCGTGGGCTTGCCGCCCCCGGCCGCCCCGGGCTCACCGCCGGCGACCGCCGCCGCGCCCTCCGCAGCCCCGGGCATATAGTCGGATTCGGTCGAGCGGGGAAACACCCGCGGCGCCTCCACTCGCAGCACGTCGGGAGCCATGCGGCGAAACTCGTCGGATGCCGCCACGGCCCGCCTCGAGAGCGACTCGTCGGAGAGCAGCGCCAGCAACAGCCACGCTCCCCGCACGGCCTGCTCTCCGTGATCGACGCTGGCCGTGAGCCAGGCCTCCTTGATCAGGTCGCAGACCTCGGGCGAGAGGAGCGGAGGCCGCGCGTTGCCGGTCTTCAACCGGTCGATCGCCTTGGTCAGATCGGCGAGCACCCGCGCCTGGTCGATCTCGAAGTGCTTGAGCAACAGGCAGACGTCGTTCCCTGGCTGCTCGAGCAGTTTCACGAGCCAGTGCTCGATCTCGACGTTGTAGTTCGTCCGCGACAGACACAGCCCCGCGGCCCCCTCCAACGCCCGCTGGCAGACCGGATTGAGCTTGCCGATGAGTCCTTTGAGATCGAGCCCGGCCATGACGTCTCACTTCTGCGCGCCACGGCGCGTGGATGTCGCTCGTTGGGTCGCATCCCTCGTGATCACACGACCACGACGTCCCTGCGAGGCGCCCAAAACTACCCCGACACCGTGAGGCTGTCCAGCAGTTCACGCAGTCACGGCGAACGCGGGATCATCGCGGTCGGTGGCGGCCCCCTCGGGCCCGACGAGCCACGACGTCCAGCCAAGCCGCGTGCCGCTCGGCAACCCGTGGGCGTCGACCGGCCTGCCCCCCAGGCGTGATCCAGGCACGTCGGCCTTCGCCACCACGAGCCTGATCTGCACGTGGTACTGAGGCCCGGCGTAGAGCCTGATGAAATCGCCGAGCGCTGCCAGGAGCGGGGCCCCCGGGAGGCGGCTGCGGAAACCGACATCATCGAGCGGCCCGAGCCGCACCTCGAACGCCGACTCCACGTCCCAGACGCGGTTGCCCACGATCGTGTCGATGCCCAGCCGGGCGTGTCGCCCCTCGCTCACGCCGCCGCCCGCGAGCCGCGTCACGTCAGCCGGCTCGAGCCGCAGCCAGCGACCGACGAACTGCACGACGCTCACGTTGGCTCCGACCACTTCCGCGAGCATCTGCTCGAGCGCCCCGACCGACCGCGGCTGCCGGGCGAAGTGCGCTGCAAATGCGAGCACGGCGACATCCGCGGCCTGCATCCTGCCGTCGAGCGCCGTGCCCCCGATCCCGGCCAGGGAAGCCACGACGGCCGTCACCGGATCGCGCACGATGCGGGCCGCCTCGTCCCAGGGAGCCGACTTCGACCTGAGAATCGCCTGCTCGTATTGGATGGATGGACGATACTTCGCCCAGGCCCGATACAACAGCGGCGCCAGCCGCTGCAGGAAGATGTCGAGAAAATCCCGCAGCGTGGTGTCGCGATGGCGCCGATACCGCTCCATCACGAGCGATGTGTAGTGTCGCGGCAGCGTGCCTGCCGGCCCGATGAAGCCGAAGCAGGCGAGTTCCACATGCACCATGCCGAGCCCTGCGGCCGGGTCGCCGGTGTCGCGGGTGATCCGTGTGATCGCCCCGGTGGGAAACCCGAGCGAGGCGGCCGAGCGAAATCGCACGGGCGACGCGACTCCGCCCCCCGCGCCGATCCCGCCCACCCGCGCGGGCAGCGGAGCATGGTGGCCGCGGGCCTGCGCCGCCGCCTCCCATTCCACGAGCCGCACGGCCTGGAAGAGTTCGAAGGTCTGGGGCTTGGCAAAGAGCGTTTGCAGCAGGGGCGGCAGTTCACAGCCTGCCGGCGAGGCGTCGGCCTCGGCATCCGGCCCTCCGGCGGATGTCATGCCAGCACCTCCGCCCCGGCACGCGGGGGCCACACCCATTGCTCCTTGCGCCGCTCCCGTTGCCGCGACGTGGAGACGAGCCGCGTGAAGGAGTTCACGTTCACCCAGCCGGCCAGGAACCTCTCGATCACGGATGACAATAGATACGCCGCATGGTCGTCGAATCGTCCATCGTCGAGTTCGAGCCGCACCTCCACTCCCTGGCAGACGCCCCCCCGATCGCCTCCCACCCGGGCCGCGACCCGCCGGCTCGAAACCGCCACGATGCTCTCGATCCACCGCCGCCGCTGCTCGAAGTCGTCGGCCTCGTCGGCCAGATAGAGCCGCAGCATCTCCCGCAACGCCTTCGCGGCCTGGCCGTCGCCGGAATCGACGAGCGAAAGATGGTTGAGCGACAGGTGCGACACGAGCCGCCAGCCCGTGCCGCGGCCCGGATGCGTGCGCGTCGCCACCGTGGGCCGCGTCAGGCAGGTGATCGTGCCGATCGGCCCCTGCCCGTCGCGGAACTGCAGCCGAGGCCGATCGACGGCAAACGGCAGCCGGGCGGGCAGGTTGCGGTTGGTGCACAGCCCCCGGGAATGGACCGTGAGGCCCGCGATCGCAGCCGGCCCACCCGACTCATCCACGAGCGACAGCCAGGTGTCGCTGGCCTTGTCCACGCCGCCGTCGGGGCGGGGCTCGCGATGCATCCGCCGCATGGCGAACCAGCGCATCCGGCCCGCCGTCGCGGCGTCGCCGACGAGCGTGGGGGAGGCGGGGCTGACCGCATAGAAAGGACGCACATCGGCGGAATTCTCACCCGGCTCGCTCACCTGCACGCCGTCGAGCCGGTAGATCTCGATCGCGCGGGGCCGGCGGGAATCGGGCGTCAGGCAGACCTCGCTCCGGAGGCCGTCCAACTGGATCGAATCGAATTGCTGCTCGAACAGGTTCACCACCGGCGTGCAGCCCAGGTACACCGCCCCCGGCCCGACGATGCGTTCGAGTTCGCGGCTCGTCTCGGTGAGGAGCACCGCGACCCGCATCGACGCTCCGAAGCCCGCCAGCCGCTCGGGCGTGAGCCCGCAGAGATCGATGAAGAGATACTTCTGCGGCAGCGTGAAGAACTCGGTCAGCAGCCGGTATCCCGAAAACACCCGCGGGTCGTGCGGCAACGCCGCCTCGTCGGCGGCAAAACCGGCCGGCACGAGGGCCTCCTTCGGCAGCACGATGGGCGCGGGGTCGTCGGCATCCCGAAACAGCACCACGCCCGAGCACCGCGTGAGCAGCAGCTCGTAGAGTTCGGCGATCGGCTGCCCCGCATCGGCGTGGAGATGGAGCCTGAGCGACCCCAGCGCCATCTGCGAGATCTTGACACCGGGCGCGAGCGTCTCGATGCCGAGCGAGAGCACGGCGGCCGTGCCCGCCGGAGGCACCATCGGGAGCGTGAACGGCGGCCCGCCGAGCTGCACGGCCGCGATCCGCAGGGGCCACAGTTGGGTCGTGAAGCAGGTGCGATACGTGCACCGCTCACCCTCCACTTCCTCGGTCTGCAGTTCCGTACCCCGGGGCACGAGATAGCCCGCCGTCAGCGCGGCCTGCTTCGGATCGATCGCCATGCGCACGATCGCCATCGACGGCACCGGCCGCAGCGCGTGGGGCAGGAGCAGGTCGAGCAGCCCGTCGGTGAGTTCGGGAAAATCGTCGTCGAGCCGCTTCTGCACGTCGGCGGCCAGAAATGCCGCCCCCTGGAGGAGCCGTTCCACGTGCGGATCCTGCGATTCGTCGCGTCCGAGCCGTAACCGCGCCGCAACTTTCGGATGCTGCTCCGCGAACTGGCCCGCGAGCGCACGGAGGATGCCGAGCTCGCGTTCGTAGTAGGGCAGGATGTCGTCGTTCATCGGCGGCTCTCCACCTCGAATTCGCCGCTGTTCACGTCGAGCGCCGACGTGAGCAGCACGGGCTCCCGCAGCGGCTCGACCACGAGCACAGCCTCGATGTCGAACCGCACGCGGCGGTCGAGCGGCCGTTGACCCCCTTCCTCGCGGCGCGGTGCCACCCGCACGTCCACGAGCCTCGGCTCGAAGCGGCGGATCGTCTCCGCGATCGAGCGGCACAGCGTCTGGAGATCATGATCCTCGCGGATCTCGAGGCTCTGCAGGTCGGGAAGGCCGTAGTTGGCCAGCGACGAGGCCACTTCGGGATACCGTTCCACGGCGGCGGACAGAAACCGATGGGCGTTGAGCAGGTCGCGGAGATCGCGGCACAGCCCGGCGCGGATGCCGGCGACCACGGCCGCCTGCCGCGCCGGCGGCTCCCGCGACGTGCCCGGATCGTCGTCGAGCAGGCGATCGAGCAGGCTGGGAACGAGCGGTGTTTCCCCGGTCAGGGCTGTATCCATGCCGATAGACTATAGCGAACCACCGGAACCCATCCATGCTTCCCGCTCCCGTCCAAGGCGACGGCTACGTGACCGACGTCGCCTATCTGCCCGGCTACTATCCCTTCATGGCGCCGGCCCGGATGCGGTACGTGGCGACCGTCAACGGCATCCGCCCGCCGGCCGTCGGCCCCGGCTTCCGGTTCCTCGAGCTCGGCTGCGGCTTCGGCACCACGCTCCTCGCCCTGGCGGCCGCGAATCCGGCGGGGGAATTCGCGGGCGTCGATTTCCTGCCGGCCCACGCCGAGCACATGCACCGCGAGGTCGCGGCGACGGGCCTCGGCAACGTGCGCGTGCTCGGCACCGACTTCGCGCACCTCCCCGCCGACCTCGGTCGCTTCGACTTTATCACGCTCCACGGCGTGTTCAGCTGGGTGAGCCCCGAGACCCGCGCGTGCATCTTCGACATCATCCGCGGGCATCTGGCCCCGGGTGGAATCGTCGAAGTCACCTACAACTGCATGCCCGGCTGGTCGAGCCTGCTCCCGGTTCGCGCGCTGCTGCGGCACTTTGCCGGACGGGCTCAGGGCGACAGCATCGCCCGCGTTCGGCAGGCGCTGGGAATCGTCGGCGAGATGCGCAAGGCCGACATTCCCATCTTCCATGACCAGCCGCTGGCGGCGCAACTCGTCGATCGGCTCATGCAGGCCGACCTGCACTACGTGGCCCACGAGTACCTCAACGAACACTGGACGGTGTTCCATGCGGCCGATGTGCTGGCGATGTTCGACGCGATCGGCCTCGGGCACGCGGGCCGCCTCCC